>CAZKOC010000057.1:0-10370 GCA_964554275.1 uncultured Weeksellaceae bacterium | reverse complement strand
TCCCCATATTTTTTTCTCAAAGTTGGTGATATCCATATCAACCGAACTCAAATGAGAATAGTTGTAATCTATATTAAATTTTTCGTCCGGATTATCCCTATCCCATTGATGATTGGTTCTGACTGTTCCGTTGCTTATGTTAAAAACATTTTTAGAATCAAATGCCTTTCCTATAAAAACAAGCGGCGGATCAGTCAATTTAAGAAGCGTATCCACTACTCCGTTATTGCTGAAGACCACTTCGGTCAGCTGAAACCGCAGGTTTATATCATTTAATATCGGATAATCCCTGATTTGTGATTGTAAAAATAAGTTTCCCGCCTGCCTGACAGAATCGGTCAGAAAATTGAGCTTCGATTTAAATTCAGTGGAAGACAGGCTGTCGCTTATTTTTTTCTGAGCAAGTATCTTTAACTTATCAACATAAATATCTTCCAGAGGATCAAGTTCCGGTGCTTCCACTACGGGGTTGATCGTCTTTTTGACCTCTGTGATGTATTTGTCTTTGGTAAGGTTGTAAGTGTTTCGAATCAGGTAATACTGAATTGCCACCAATCCCGCCAGGATCAGGAGGCATGAAATGATCAGTAATTTGATTTGATTCTTTGTTTCCACTGGGCAAATGTACTTATCGGATTTCGATTATAAGCCTGTATTTTTCACATTAACCCTTCATTAACCTACAATTAACCCATTTTGTTTGGAGGATGCGTGAATTTTGTCTTGTCAAATTTAAAACATCCCGATTATGAAAAAAATTCTTTCAATCCTGGCCTTAACTTTATTTGTTTCATTTGGAAATTCACAAAGTTCAAAATCGAATTCAACAACAACTTCTTCCAATTTGTCAATTTCAGTAAGCGATGATGACAATGATTATTCTTACACTGCCCGGTTTGATCCGGAAAAAACCGAAAAGGTCAAAAACCTAATTACGAAAATACTGGATAAATCCAATTCGGAAACAGAGCGGACAGCGCTTTGGGAAGGGAAAGGCTTCAGCATTAGTTTACGCCAGGGAAGAATAAAAATGGAACTGGACAAAAACGATGTTACCAAATCATTTCAAGTGAAATTTGAGGATCTCGGTGATCAGATTTCAGAGGTTCTGGGTTCACCAAAAGCACCTGAACCGCCAAAGCCGCCAAAAAGAAATTAATCCTGTCATTTTATAACATTTTCGGTTGATTTTGAGGTTCACAATTCTTTCAAATCATTTGTGAGCCTTTTTTTAAAATTCTGTATAAATCTGATTTACGGATGTAACAATTTCATTTTGTCATCGTCTATTAATAAACTAAAATTCAATGTCCCTAATTTTGAAAATCGTATTTATCATTACTTCGTTATTGCTGGCCTTCTTTGTAAAAGGACAGGAGCTGGACAGTATTGCCAGAAAAAAACTGACCATCATGAAAATTTCAGAATCACCAAAAATAGACGGTGTTTTAGATGATCCGGGCTGGCAAAATGCGCCTATAGCCAAGGATTTTGTGGAAAGACAACCCAATAACGGAAAACCGATCTCCGACAGCTTACGCACAGAAGTAAAAATAGTTTATGATGATCTGGGTATTTATTTCGGAGCGACAATGTACGATCCGGAACCTGATAAAATCCTGAAAGAATTGACCGAACGCGACGGTATCGGAAATGACGATTTCTTTTTCATCCTGCTAAATGGTTACAACGACCGCCAGCAAAGTTTACAATTCATCGTCACAGCGGCCGGCGTACAATATGATGCCAAAATGACCAATGGAAATGAAGATTCTTCATGGAATGGTGTATGGTATAGCTCAGTCAAAATCAATCCGGACAGCTGGGTGGCGGAAATTTTCATTCCTTATTCAGAAGTCCGCTTTCCTGAAAAAGATGTACAGGTTTGGGGACTGAATTTGGAGCGTGAATTCAGAAGAACCCGTACCCGATACAGCTGGAGTCATGTTGACAATACTAAAGGCGCATTTTCTACCTATGATGGGGAAATTTACGGGATCCAAAATATCCAAACACCTACCCGGCTTTCATTCCAGCCTTACGTTTCCACTTATCTGAATAGTTATGACGGCGATTCCGAAGTAGTCTTTAATGGCGGAATGGATTTAAAATACGGAATCAATGATGCATTCACGCTGGACATGGTTCTGGTCCCCGATTTTGGTCAAACAAAATTTGACAATTCCGTTTTGAATCTTTCAGCATTTGAAGTTCAGTATGCAGAGCAACGTCCATTTTTTACAGAGGGGACCGAATTGTTTAACAAAGGAAATTTATTTTATTCAAGAAGAATTGGCGGCTATCCAAGTGGTTATCCCAACCTTGGCGAAAATGAAGAGATTACGGAATTTCCCGGTTCTGTAGATTTAATTAATGCCTTCAAAATCTCAGGAAGAACTGAAAAGAATTTAGGAATAGGAATCTTTAATGCCATTACTGAAAAAACCTATGCGAAAATCCAAAATACAGAAACCGGAGAAACACGTAAAGAAATAGTAGAGCCCATGGCTAATTATCATGTTTTGGTTTTGGATCAGCGTTTCGGAGACAATAATTCCATTTCATTCGTCAATACAAATACGATGCGTGAGGGCAGTTTCAGAGATGCAAATGCATCCGGACTCTATTTTGACCTTACCAATAAAAAGAAAACCTGGAATTATTGGGGAAACTTGGAAGGAAGCTGGGTGATGGAAGATGAAACCCGGTTCGGTATGGAAGGAAGCCTTGCCGCTGCAAAAATCAGCGGCCAGCATCGCTATCAGGCAAGTATATTTTTCCGTACCATGGATTATAACATTGATGATTTGGGTTATACCGGACAGACCAATTACATCAATTATTATGGTTATTACGGTTATCGTTACTTACAACCCAAAGGGTTTCTGAACAATCTTTATTTGAATTTCAATTTAAATTATAACAGAAGATTGGATCCGGATTTATATAATAATTTCAACTTTAATTTTAACTCCAGCTTTACTACAAAAAAATTCTTCGTATTTGGTGGTGGATTTGAGTTTACTCCTTTCGGAACTTACGATATTTATGAACCGCGCATGCACGGCCGGCATGTAAAAGTACCCACTTATTATGACCCATGGGTTTGGATTTCTACCGATTATCGTAAAAAAGCCGCATTGGATGTAACCGTTGACTGGTACAAATATGACCAAAGAGGAAGAGGTAAATTATTTTTGGAGTTTAGTCCACGTTATCGCGTGTCAGATAAATGGAAATTATATTATTTCTCAAATGCTACATTTTCCGATAAAGAACAAGGCTTCGTTTCAAAAAATGAAGGAAATATCTTCTTTGGCGAACGTGACAGGAATACGCTGGAAAATACACTGGAATCCCAATACATTTTCAACGATAAAATGGCATTGAGCTTTGCCTTCAGGCATTATTATTCAGAGGTTACTTATGATAAATTCTTCACTTTGGAAGAAAACGGTGACCTGACCTTAAACGAGTCTTACACTTCAAATCACAATGCAACTTACAACAGTTGGAACATCGACTTGCGTTTCAGCTGGTGGTTTGCGCCGGGAAGCCAGTTGTCTTTGCTGTACAGAAATTCGATGGAAAGTTATGATGAGGTTTCGCGAATGAATTTCTCACAAAACTTTGATTATCTGTTCGACCAGCCGCAACTCAACAGTATTTCACTGCGGGTTTCTTATTTCCTGGATTACAACCGTATGAAAAACTGGTTCAAAAAGAAACCTCAAATGGAAGAAAATGCAAACATCAATTCTTACAGAGAATACAAGAGTATGGCTTATAAGCGAAGTTAGAAGTGCGGGCCATGAGATTAACTAAAAATGATTGTTAAGCTTTGGACAGTGGATTTTCCATTCATCCGAAGTGGCACTTTAGGTCAAACCTCATGGAATAATTTTTATTACTCGGCCCCGATAATAATTTACTGACGTTTGGAGAGCCAGTTTAAAATTTAAAATTCTTCATTCAAAATAAATTTAAGACTGCGCTTCTTTTAAAAGTTTTTCAGACAAATCTTTCCCGAGAAAAACATCTATAATTTTGTGAATGATATAAAGCAAGGGCGTCAGCAAAACCGCCACCGTGAATTTATAAATATACCCTACCAGACAAATTGCCAAAACTGTCTGCCACGACCAGTCATAAGACGGATTCAGGTAAAACGCAATAAATGCCACCACAAAAGAATCTATCAATTGCGAAACCACAGTAGAACCTGTCGCGCGTAACCAAAGTGCTTTTTCGCCAGTAACTTTCTTGATCCGGTGAAAAATATAAACATCCAGAATCTGTCCCAAAATAAATGCTGTCAACGAACCAAAAATAATCCACATCCCCTGTCCGAAAACTTTATTGAATGCCAGATTCATGTTCAGCTTCTCACCGTCAACCGTTTCATGAATCCAGAAATCTGCCGGGATAGTCTGTATTGACACCCACGTCATTCCAAATAAAAACAATATTACCATCGCTGTCATAACGGAAAGAAACCGCACCTGTTTTACACCAAAATATTCGTTGATTATATCGGTCATTATAAAAACCAAAGGCCATGTAAGGCTCCCCGCTGACATATTAAAAGACAAATCCTTTACGCCAAAAAGTTCAAAATCTACAGGTTCAAAACCCAATGTCCGTTCCACCGAAAATATTTTCACCCCAATGAATTCGGATAAAACCGTATTGGCTACAAAAAATGCGGAGAGAATGATAAGCAGCCGGCTTTCTTTGGTTTTAAAAGTCATAGTGAATCAAATTTAGTAAAATTCAGTCCTATAATTGACTAAAAAAGATTTATTTTGTATTTACTAAAAATAATCTGTGCCCGACAAACGACTCATAATAGGAATATTACTGGTATTGGTTGTGAATATTTTACAGGCATTTTTCACACCGGTCACAGAAGACGAAGCCTATTACTGGCTTTGGTCACAAAATTTGGATTGGGGTTATTTTGATCATCCTCCGATGATTGCCTGGTGGATTTCTGCCGGATACAAAATTCTCCAAAATGAATTGGGCGTACGGTTCGTAACTGTTTTAGTGAACGTATTCAGCTTTTACTTTTTGTGGGAAATCCTGAAACCCAAAACTTCAAATCAAGTCAAGTTATTTTGGACTTCAATTTTGTCGGTTTTAGTCATTCAAATTTTCGGATTCATTGCAACACCTGACGCGCCATTGCTTTTCTTTTCGTTATTCTATCTGTTTGCTTTGCAAAGATTTATTTTAAATCAAAATACAAAAAATACAATTTTATTAGGATTGACCATGGCAGGATTGGTTTACAGCAAATACCATGGAATTTTGGTCATCCTTTTCACACTGATTCCTTTGTTAAAAGATTTTTACAAAAACCGAAACCTCTATTTTGCAGTTATATTCGGACTAATTCTCTATATCCCGCATATCATCTGGCTTTTCGTACACGATTTTATTCCGATACGTTATCATTTTTTTGAAAGAAGCTCTGACGAACATTTCGAATGGCGGAAATTATTCAACTATATTGGAATGTATTTTTTAGGAGCCGCCCCTCTTTTGAGCTATTTTATTTTTAATTCAATTATTAAGTTTAATTCAAAAGATTTATTCCGGAAAAGTGTTTGGTGGCTGGCGGTAATTCCCGGCATATTTTTTTTCTTTTCCATATTCAAAGACAACGTGCAACCGCAATGGTTACTCATCAGTTTCATCGCTATGATCTTTTTGTTGTATTGGAATTATTCCGAAAAAGAAAACCTGAAATGGATTTTTGGATTGGGAATTGCCGGAATTATTTTGACTTTGGTTTTAAGAATTTTAATTACAATTCCTTCGATTTCCCCGTTTATAAAAAATGAAGCATTTGCAGAAAACGTGGGGAAACTCAATCCGGTTAATCCAGTTTTCGAAAAATACCAGGAAGCATCTGTTTATAAATTCTTTCATCCCGATCAAATGGTCAGGGTTCATAGAACTTTAGGAAATAGAAAAAGCCAGTTCGATATCTGGAACTGGGAAGAATCCGCAAACGGAAAAACGGTAACTTATATATCTCCCTGGACACTTTCATTTCAATCATTTAAAGGGTATAAAAACCGTGATTATTATCTGAAAACTATTGAAGACTACGAAACTTTCCATTTGGTAAAAGTGAAAACTCTCTCAAAATTAGTTGCTGCACCGAACGAAAAAATAAATTTGGGAGTGAAGATTTTCAACAATCATGACCGGGAAATCACAATTGGCGGAAATTCAAATTTACGGTTTTCCGTAAATTATTATCAGGACATTCAATATAATATCATTTATAATCCAATAGCTGAAATGAGCCAGATTGTACTCTCACCCGGCGAAGAGCTTGATATCCAGATTTCGTTTGACAACTTCGACCAATTGGGGGATTACAAGGTTTGTGTAGGAATTAATAATTCGCAGATCGGTACTACTTATGTGTCCAATGTGTTTGATTTAACAATAAGATAATTATTTTATATTATTGTCTTCAAGCCACTTACGGTATTTTTCGGCATTCAGTTTATGTTCTGCAAAATCATTGGTAAAGCTATGGTAACCCGGCCTGTCAGGATCTGCACAAAAATATATAAAATCATGCGGATCGGGATTCAGTACCGCGTCAACTGCAGTTATATTGGGCATACAAATCGGCGCAGGCGGTAATCCTTTGACACGATAGGTATTATAATCCGAGGGTATTGCAAGGTGACCATATCTCACACGCTGGATTTTATTGTTGAATCCATTCTGGAGTTTATAGGCATAGATAGAAGTGGGATCAGCTTCCAACCGCATATTTTTTGAAAGACGGTTCAGGTACGCTTTTGCAACTTTGGGTTGTTCATCCACTTTAGATGCTTCCAGCTGAACGATGGACGCAAGCGTAAAAACCTGTAATGGAGTCATATTCATGTTTTCAGCTTTCATGTCCCTTTCGTCCGTCCAGATTTTGTCATATTCCTTCATCATCTTTTCAACAAAAGTCTCACCCGAGGTGCCCCACCAGTAATTGTATGTATTCGGAATGAAATATTGTTTTACCGTTTCGGCGTTCAGGTCTTTATTTTGTTTATTTGCCCAATCAATAATCGCCTGCACAATCTGAATGGAATCCGCTTCAATCTCTTTGGAAACCGAACCTGCAAGATGAAAAATAGTCGGCTCGTTTTTAATTCTCAACTTGACCTCTTCCTGCTTACCGTCAATTAACTTATCTAACAAAGATCTGTTGGTTTCACCTTTTTCGAGTTTATACTTTCCGGGTTTTATTTTTACTGAATAATCTTTTGATTCAGCATATTTCTTAAATGACCCTATGTCTTTCAGTTTACCCTGAAGCGAGTCCAGAACAGCTTCCATTGTGGAATTTGTTTTCACATACAAATAGCCATCTTCCTCCACATTGCTTTTCATTCCGGCAAAAAAAGAACAACCTGATAAAGTTGCAACGACGAATATTCCTGTGATTATTTTTTTTATTTCCAACATCTTAATTTCTATTGTCTAACATCAATCTTCCCTTCAAAAACAAATTCAGCCGGGCCGGTAAGCCAGATATCTTCATAACCACCCGAAGCATTTTTTTTGAATTTAACCGAGAGATTTCCTCCCATTGCCTTCACATTTATTTGTCCTGCATTTATTTTCCCTGTGTCAAACGCAGCAATGGCAGCGGCAGTAACACCTGTCCCGCAAGCCAGTGTTTCATCTTCCACTCCGCGTTCGTAAGTTCTGATTTTCAAAGTATTTTCATCTATAACTTCCACGAAATTCACATTGGAACCTTCCTCAAAGTACGGCCCCCCGTATCGGATTGCGGCACCACGATGTTTCACATCAATCTGATCTACATCCCGGACAAATTCAATATGATGTGGCGAACCCGTATTTAAAAACACAAAATCCCGGGCTGTCCGGACTTCGGAAACATTTGTCATTTTGAGATGAATTCCATTCTCTTCCAAAAGTGCTTCGTGGATTCCGTCGATCGCATTGAACTTGGTTTTATTTTCAATAATCCCAAGCCTTTGTGCAAACCGCGCTACGCAACGTCCACCGTTTCCGCACATGCTGCTTTCACGTCCGTCAGAATTAAAATAAACCATTCTGAAGTCCAAATCGGCATCATCCTGAAGCAGAATCAAACCGTCGGCGCCTACACCGAAATGACGGTCACAGATACGATTGATGAATTCTTCATTCAACGGAAATGCGCGATTCCTGTCGTCCACCATCACAAAATCATTTCCTGCTCCCTGATATTTAAAAAATTCAAAATTCAAAATGATTAATTTTAATACAAAATTAGCTATTTTTAGTTTTAAATCCTTGCTTTTACAGATGGAAAGCCAAATCTGGCTTAACGATGTTATAATTTTTGTTAAAGCTGCGTTAAACCACTTGCCAAAGAGAAAACTTTGGTGCTAAATTTGATTCGCAAAACAAGAAAAATTTTTAAATCATTTATGAAAAAATATATTGGTTATTTGGCTGTCGGACTTTTTAGTGCGGCATTTACAATCTTGGGAACGCAATTTTTCTCAAAAAATGTAGATGGAAATATAGTAACAACTTCCGGTGATAAACAAAACGGGGCATTTTCCTTTGTAGATTACAAAGGAAATTATTCATTTAACGCTCCTGATTTTGTAGATGCGTCGCAAAAAACAGTGAACGCGGTGGTGAGCATTAACAATTTTTCTTCACAGAAACAGCAGCGTTCCAACGATCCTTTTGAATTCTTTTTCGGCTTTCCACAGCAGGAAAGAGATCCTGATCTTCCTACCGGGCAAGGTTCAGGTGTGATTATTTCTTCAGATGGTTATATTGTGACCAACAATCACGTAATCAAAGGTTCGGACAAGATTGAAGTGGTGTTAAACAACCAAAAATCATATACGGCCGAATTAATCGGTACTGACCCGAACACGGATATTGCTTTGATTAAAATTGAAGAGAAAGGATTGCCTTTTATCAAATTTGTGGATTCTGATGCGATTAATGTCGGAGACTGGGTATTGGCTGTTGGAAATCCTTTTGGGTTGAATTCGACTGTTACTGCGGGAATCGTTTCCGCAAAGGGAAGAAGTATTGATATTCTAAGGAGAAATGCAAGCAGCCCTATAGAATCTTTCATTCAAACCGATGCAGCCATCAATCCGGGTAATAGCGGTGGGGCTTTGGTAAATCCAAACGGAGATTTGGTAGGAATAAACACGGCAATTTCCTCACAAACGGGAACTTATGTAGGTTATGGATTTGCAGTCCCTTCCAATTTAGTTAAAAAAGTGGTGGAAGATATCAAGAAGTATGGATTGGTTCAGCGCGGATATTTAGGAATTGAAGGAATGGACTTAAATGACGAATATACAATAAAAGATTACAACAGACGAAACGGAACCAGCCTGAAAAGCCAGCAAGGTATTTTGATCCAAAGGGTTACAGATAATGGAGGCGCATTAGACGCAGGATTGGAAAAAGGTGACATCATAACTGAAATTGATGGACAAAAAATCACAAGTTTCAGTAAACTTTCTTTTGCTATTGGAAGTAAATATCCGGGCGATAAAGTAAATGTGAAAATTTTACGTGACGGAAAAGAACGTGAATATACCGTAACGTTAAGAGATACAAAAGGAAACACTAAAACCCGTTCTGTTTCAGACCTTACCGTAACGGAAAAACTGGGCGCGGAATTTGAACCATTGACCGACCGTCAAAAAGTAAGCTTCGGAATCGACTATGGAGTGATGGTGAAAAGTTTGGAACAGGGAAGTAAATTAGGAAGCATAGGTGTAGGAGACGGATTTATCATATTGAAAGTTAATGACAAAGAAGTCAGCAATCAAAATGATATAGAAAAAATTCTCAAAAGCCATAAAGGAAAGGTTTCCATCAGCTATGTAGATCCGTACGGTAGAATTTATACGAGAGGATTTACATTAGATTAGGCTGGACTAATATTTTCATAGTTTTAGGTTCGGCACAACTCAAAAGGTTGTGCCGATTTTCATATCTTTGAACTATTATTAAATCTCGGTTGAGATTTTCGTTCTTCAATCAGGCACTTTTGAATCAAACACTAATGAACAGCTTACTGAAATTAATTTCAATCCTACTTTTCACTTTTTCTCAGGCACAGGAAAAAGGCGGGCTTATGAGCCATCTGCTCATTAATGCCGGTTATTCCAACCTCAACGGAAATTATTTCAAGCTTGGACCGGAAGTTTATTTGGTACAAGGAAATAATAATTTAATTGATTTGAGCCTGACTGCGAATATGGCTTACTTTCAGGATAAATTTGTAATTGTTCCCGAATTGGGAATCGGTTACCAATTCAATGCACAATCTCTCAAAAACAGAA
>CAZKOC010000056.1:0-10578 GCA_964554275.1 uncultured Weeksellaceae bacterium | reverse complement strand
CAATCATTTAACCAAAAATCAGGACATTATGGAAGGACAACCGGCAGAAAATAACGAACAAAATATACCTCAAAATCCAGAGATTAATCCACCCGTAATGGAAAATCACTACGACAATGAATTACAATTCAGTAACCGTATTGATTTATCAAAAATAAAGAGTGGTGTAAATGAAATACGGCAACAGTTGGGCAAAGTAATCGTGGGACAGGAAGAATTCATAGAATTATTGATTGTGAGCATTTTCGCCAACGGGCATTCACTCATTGAAGGCGTTCCGGGCGTTGCCAAAACCGTAACCGCCAAGTTGCTTGCGAGAACTATGGATGTTGGCTTCAGCCGGTTACAATTTACACCCGACATGATGCCCTCTGACATTTTGGGAACTTCGGTTTTTGACATGAAACAAAATGAATTTGAATTCAAGAAAGGACCTGTTTTCTCGAACATTATTTTAATTGACGAAATTAACCGCGCACCTGCAAAAACACAAGCGGCTTTATTTGAGGTGATGGCGGAAAGACAAATTACCATGGACGGCGTTTTGTATCCGATGGAATTACCTTTTTTGGTATTCGCTACTCAAAATCCGGTAGAACAGGAAGGGACTTATCGTCTTCCCGAAGCGCAACTCGACCGTTTTTTATTTAAAATTGAAGTAGGCTATCCTACGCTTGAAGAAGAAATTTCCATTCTAGAAGGAAATAATTTGAGGAGGAATGAAGACCCTACACATTTGGTTTCTCCGGTTTTCAATGCAAATGAAATCGCTGATTTTCAGAAAATCGTGCAGGAAGTTTTGGTGGAACCTAAATTGCTCCGTTATATCGCTTCCATTGTGAATGCTACGCGAAATAATCCATTTTTATTTTTAGGCGCTTCGCCACGTGCTTCACTTTCGATTTTAAACGCTGCAAAAGCCGTTGCCGCTATTCGCGGAAGGGATTTTGTGATTCCTGAAGATATAAAATTTGTAGCAGTTCCGGCATTAAGACACAGAATTATTGTTTCCCCTGAAAAAGAAATGGAAGGAATCACTTCAGGGCAAATTATCCAGCAAATCATTGAATCTATAGAAATCCCACGTTGATGAAATTGCGGAAAGAACTTTTTTTAAATAAATTCTTTTTCTATGCAATGTCCGTTGTCGTGTTCGGATTTTGTCTGGGATTTTTCTTTCCTGTTATGTTTGAGGTTTCCCAATTGGCTTTATTTGGTTTGATAATTTTTACGCTGGTTGATTTTGTTTTACTTTTTTCTGTAAAAAAAACTGTTTCAGGAGAAAGAGAGGTCAATGACAAACTTTCCAATTCAGATAAAAATATTGTCAAACTGAAAATTACCAATCATTTTCCTTTCAGGATCCGCTTCAATATTTTAGATGAAATTCCTGAACAGTTTCAACTTTTTGATTTCAAAATGAAAGGATTCCTTTCATCCGGAAAAGAACGGATTCTTGATTATGATTTAACTCCCCATGAACGGGGTGTTTATAAATTCGGAAACACCAATATCTTTATACAGTCCCCACTTCAAATACTAGAAAGAAAAATTATTCTGAATACAGAAAAACAAATCAAAGTTTATCCGTCTTTTCTAAGACTGAATCAATACAGTTTGAAAAACTTCCGGGCGCACATAGAAGAACTCGGCGAAAAGAAAATAAGGAGAATCGGACACAGTATGGAATTTGAACAAATCAAAAACTATGTTCGTGGGGATGATATCAGAACCGTCAACTGGAAATCAACTGCCAAACACCAGAAATTGATGGTTAATCAATATGTGGACGAAAAAGCACAGCAAATCTATTGTGCCATAGACAAAGGACGTGTAATGAAAATGCCATTCAATGAAATGACATTACTGGATTATGCCGTGAATGCAAGTTTGGTTTTGAGTAACGTCGTTTTGCAAAATCAGGACCGGGCAGGAATTTTTACTTTTTCGGGACAACTGGAGAACCTGATAAAGGCAGAACGCCGCACCAATCAATTACAGAAAATACTTGAAAGCCTTTATTCCGTTCAGACAAATTTCATGGAAAGTGATTTCGGAAAATTGTATAAAACCATCAAACACAAAATTACCCAACGCGGATTGATTATACTTTTCACGAATTTTGAAAGCATGGATGCACTGCACCGGCAGCTTCCTTATTTGCTAGGTATCAACAAAAGCCATTTGTTATTGGTTGTGTTTTTCAGGAATTCGGAACTGGAAGATTTCATTTCACATCCGCCGGAAAAGGAAAATGCTTATGAAGCGGCAATTGTGGAAAAATTCATTTACGAAAAACAACAAATTGTCCTGGAATTGAATAAATATGGAATTCAAACACTTTTGACACGCCCGGAAGATTTGAATGTAAATTCCATCAATAAATATCTTGAAATCAAATCTAAAGGAATGATTTAGTAATAAAAAAAGCCTCTGGAATTCTTAGGAGTTTCAGAGGTTTGATTTCATATTGAACTTGTATTAAAACTCTACCAGCTCTGAAATATGTGTCGCTTTTTTGATGAGCTTGTTATCTTTGTCCAAAAGAAAAAGAGTCGGTGTTGAAACTATACCAAATTCTTTAATACCGGTTGTATCCCAACGCATAAGCTCAGTATAGCTTATCCATTCAAAATCTTTGGTGGCTTCGTCATAAGATGCTTGGTCAAAATCAAGCGATATGCTTATAATTTCTCCGCCTTCCGCTTTGAAGTTTCTGTAATATTCCTTCACGAATGGCATTTCATCATTACAGGCAGGACACCAGGAAGCCCAGAAAATAACAATTTTCTTTTCGGCTTTTACATCATACAAAGATTTAAATCCTTTCACGGGTTGTTTGAACTTCAAGTCCGGAACTTTACTACCCACTGTCATATTATTATGGGCGGTCAATGCGGTTTTAAGTTCATCTGTAATTTCACAAGTTAAAGCATTGGCTTTGCTATAATATTTTTCTAAAAGTGTTTTGAATTGTTCTTCAGGTAGCACCAAAAAAACTGCAGACAGTACATTTTGTCCACGTGGCGTCTCCAAATCCGTTTTCACTAGCAATTCATCTATTTCTTTTTCTACCGTAGCATTTATCTCTTCCTGAGTTGTGGCACCCATTATGGAATACCTCAGATAATCCAATACAAGCTTATACATCAATCCGCTCCCCTCTAAATAATCATTGTCGTTGATCAATTTTGCAAGAATTTTATTCCTGTGAATTTCTGCCGCAGGTTTAGCATCTACCTGCGCATTTGCCAAATCATTGGTTTGTACATAATATTTGAGCAAAGGTAGTTCCGTAACCGGGCTTATGGTTTCGATTCTTTTTTCCTCTTTTATTACCGCTTTGTAAAATTCATCATTCTCAGAATAAACAGATTTAATCATTGGAAAAATATTTATTTTCAAATCATTAAAATTTTCAAATGACTGATATTCTAAAAAACCCATGGCTGTTTTTCCTTTTGTATATTTTATGTCAGAAAATTGATGCTCTTTGTAATTTGCAGCAAAATCCACATTCTCATTATCCGATAAAAAATCTAAAATAGCATGATCAGAAATAGTTTGAATCCGCACAATTCCACTGTATTTTTCCGGAATCTTAACTGTAAAAGTTCCGTTTTTATCAGTCAAAACTTTATTAATCAATTGATCCGAAGGCCCTTTAAAAATCCTAACGGTCAAATGTTGGTTGGTATAATTTTCTATTTTACCTGAGATTGTAAATTGTGCATTTGTAAAAAAACTTAATAACAATACAATTAATGGCAATGTTTTTTTCATTTATCTGAAATTTGAGTCAAATATAAAAAGCCCTTTCTGATTTGAAGGGGCTTTTTAGAATTAATTATTTGTTAATTTAAAACTGAGTTGTAGCGGTTCTTTTTTGCCACAAAAAATAAACCCCTATTGTGGCTGCAATCAGCAACAAAAAAAGAACATACTGATCTACCGGCAAGGCCGATGGGTCCGGGGCTCCGGGACCCGCATTTTCATGATAATCGGGTGGGGGCGGAACTTGAGCCAATAAAAAACTTATTGACAGAAAGAACGCTAAAAGGGTTAATAGATATTTTTTCATAGTTATAGGTATAAGGTTTCAAAATTAAGATTGGCAAAATGTATCAGATTTATCTGATTATCTTTTGTGTTACAATTTCTCCTGTATTTGATTGAATTTTGACAACATATACTATAGTTTTCGGAAGGTCCAAAACATAATCTGTATCTGTTTTTACTCCCTCTTGTTTATAGATTGCTCTGCCTGTCAAGTCATAAACAGCTATGTCTGCTGAAGTCCAGGATTCGTCAAAACGTATTTTGTGTACATTTCCGTCCTTGTAAACCTGAGTAGTTCCCAATTCTTCTGAAATACTATTTTTTCCTGCCCTTGTTTCAGGCCCGCCATTCCAATAAACAGCGTACCCATCATACATTGGTTTATCTATTCGCTCTATATAATAAGAAAAATCCGTTGTGATTGGCAATAACACATCTTGTATTTTGTCATAGAAGAAAAAAGAATTTCCATCTGCATAGTTCACATTTTCCAATCCTAATTTAGTAAAGATATTTTTATAGAATAATTCAGCTTTTAAATAATGTCCGTTTAAATCCTGTGGATTTTTTTTGAAGAAAAGCTGTATAGGTTTAGCTACATATTTAGGGTGCACTGCATTTATTTGCATCACACGATTGGGTGAGGCTACTACTGAACCGTTTGCATTTTCCTGAGTAAGAAAGAATCCTGAAGTAAAATCAGTATAGTCAGACTCAAGCGGCTGGGCAACTCCTGTCTGTGATTTTGAATCAACGATAACATACACATCATTTCCTGTGCTGACCCCTTCCTCCGTATAGAGACTTAGTTTCAATTGATAAAAAGCTGAACGGGCACTCGTTGAAAGCACTGACATAGAACTAGAGATAGACTTACCAGCAACCTCTGTTCCCGTAAAATCCCCTGTAGGTTCTTCAACATATTTTCCTGCAGGAACTGGCGCACCGGAATCGGGCGTGAGTGCGGGAGTCATAAAAAAGGTTTTTAGGCCATCGTTGAATTTAAATATTCTGGGAGTTCTACTGGCAGTCGATTTCAAACCTATATAAAAACCTTCAAATGGTTTTATGATTAGGGCATCTGCACTTCCTCCCCATTGGCTGCCATCCCAGGTAGCTCTCGCCATACTGACATTGTCAAATTCTACCCCATCTGTATTATTCCATTTCATCGAGGTGATTTTTACCACACCTAACAAATCCTCTACATATACATCATCCGTATCACCGAGTATAGCATCGGTACCAATAAATGATAAATCAATATTGGATGTATATGGGTTCCCAAACTGGAAATAATATCTACCGTGATCTGTACTTTGTGGTACTCTTATATGTTCTTCTATATAAGTTTCATACCTCTCATTGTATACGTTTTTTTGGCTTTTCCATGTACTCCAGGGAGTTGTCGGATAAATATCTGGCCTGAATGATACATTGTGTATTCCGTTTGCCGGCTTCCCTGCATAAGGCAAAGTAACTAACCCGCCATCCATATAGTCTATAAGATTTACGTCAGTTGCAAGGTTCAGTAAGACATAGTCCGTTGGATTTAATGCTGTTCCGGACGGGATATGATCATACTCAGGGCGGGTCGTATTGTCCCACGTCATAATGGAGTGATTGTATCTTGAACCTCCTTGGTAGGTTAAGCCAAAAAGGGTCTGAAATGCATCACCTGCACTTGCAAACTCATAAGGAATTGCAAATTGTCCCCATGTAAAAGCCCCCGGATCTATGGATTGCTTTTCCATGGTTAGCATACCGGCAGATGTAGAACCGTCATTTATAATGACCTGTCCATAATTTCCGTCATCGGTATATGTATTTACAAAATTCTTTCCTTTTTCTCCAGCTGCAGGGGCAACCGCGTTATTACTAAAATCGCCATTGATTTTGATGTTGCCATCATTAACAATCACTCTTCCATTTGTGACTCCTGCTGTTACAACAAGATCACCACCATGATAAAATAAGGTGTGGGGCTGAACTTTAACTGGCACATTTCCCGTTATATAGGTGTCTTGGGAAAATAAAGTGCTTGACAAAAACCCCATACACATAAGGGGTAAATAGAACTTCTTCATAAATTTAATATTAGGTTGGTCGTTTTATTTAAGCACTACACTCAATAAAACGGAAACAAATATATAAAAAATTTGAAACTCTACGAAAAAATTGTAGTTAATATTTTTCAGATCAATGAAATCCCTGTAAGGGCTTATATGTTTTTTTCAATGATTTCTTTAGTTAAAACATACTTTTCAGGCAATTCATCCATTGTGTACATAAGGTCGGTAAATATCTCTTCGGTAACAGAACGCAGCCCACGAGCACCTAGCCCAAGCTCATCTGCTTTTTGCACTATATAATCTAACGCATCTTCTCTTACTTCTAATTTTATACCGTCTAATTCAAACAATTTTTCATATTGTTTTATAAGTGCGTTTTTTGGCTCGGTAAGGATGCGTTTCATCGCTGTTTTATCCAAAGGAGTCAAATTGGCAATGATGGGCAGGCGGCCGATTAATTCAGGAATCAGCCCGAATGCTTTTAGATCCATAGCATTGACTTCATTGAGCAAATCTTCTGAATGTTTTTTTCCTTCTTCGTTTCTGTAACCGATTACATGGGTATTGAGCCGGTTGGCTATAAGCCGATCTATCCCAGAAAAAGCGCCACCTGCAACAAAGAGGATGTCTTTGGTGTTGACCTCAACGAATTTCTGGTCAGGATGTTTCCTTCCGCCTTTTGGGGGAACATTCACTACGGTTCCTTCCAATATTTTAAGCATTGCCTGTTGTACGCCTTCGCCCGAAACGTCCCTGGTTATGGAAGGGTTATCACTTTTTCTGGCAATCTTATCAATTTCATCAATAAAAACAATTCCTTTTTCGGCAAGGCTTACATCATAATTGGCATCTTGCAGAAGCCTTGTCAGGATACTTTCCACGTCTTCACCAACATACCCGGCTTCAGTCAGCACAGTCGCGTCTACAATTGCAAACGGAACATTGAGCATCCTTGCAATGGTTTTTGCCAGCAATGTTTTACCGCTTCCCGTTTCTCCTACTAAAATGACATTGGATTTATCAATCTCAACCTCTTCTTCTTTTTGTGTTGGATTAAGGATTCTTTTATAATGATTGTATACTGCTACCGACAAAACTTTTTTGGCCAGATCCTGACCGATAATGTATTCGTCCAGGAAATTTTTGATTTCTCTCGGAGATTTCAGCGGAAGGGGATTCACCAGATTTTGGGAATTTTTAAACGAAACCTCTTCCTGAACTATCCCGTGTGCCTGCTCTATACACTGGTCACAGATATGACCATCAATTCCGGCAACCAGCAGATTTACCTCACTCTTACTTCTCCCACAAAAGGAACACTTACTCTCTTCCAATTTATTTTTCATTTATAAAAGGGCACAAAGTTACGAAATTACTCTTAGCAAGGTATATAAAAAATAGCAACAATAATTTGTTGCTATTTAAGATCTCAGGATCAGAAAAGTATCACTTAAACTCTACACTCTTCAAAATTTTAATGGCCGTGCTGTCATTTCCTTCACCATATACAATTCTCATCGTTACAAGCAAGTCCGAGGAATTACTGCCTATTAACCCAAAATAAACTAAGTTCCCGTGTGAATCATATCCTTTCACATAAATACCTTCACTGGTTTTTGTAGTAAATGTATTGAAATCTGTTGTATAAGATATTCCTGCCTGCTCTGCTCCTTCTTCCAACAATGCGAAAAGGTCATCCCCTGAAGCGTCAGAACCATCCCAGGCTTCAATTCTGATATTAAATTCCTCACTGTCTACTTCAAAAACATCGGAGGTACTTTCTAAAATATCAGCTCCTACAGGCACAAGTTCCGATATACCTAAACTCGGCCATGAATACCTCACCAATTCTTGGGCCTGAACTGAAATTGAAATGGCGGCAATTGTAAAAAACGATAAAAATAATTTTCTCATAAAAGTGGATTTTTTAATTTCTCCAAATTAACCGTTTTTTAAACGCGCTTTAACATTTGGACGTGACAAATGCGTTACAGAAAACAAATGTATTGACAATAAGCAGTTTAAGGAAAAGATTTTCGATATTTAAATCTTGAAATAATACCTTTCCACTCATTATCACTCAGTAAAAATCCATAATGGAGAATAATTATAGTCTCAAACTTCCACAATCCGAATTGGAAAAACATAATTAAATGAACAATTACTCCTATGATGATTGCAAAAAAACGGGTTCTTTTCCACAGAACCAATGGGATAAATGTCAATTGCTGGGTTATGACCAAGTAAGAAATAATTTTCCCCGACACCTCGTTTGACAAAACCGGATAAAATAAGCTTGATTCAAATCCGGAAAACTGGGAAAAACTATAAAATGGAGCAAAACCTTGCTGCCAATCATTATCTAAGGATTTATAAAATCCGTTGCTCAGGTAAATTAAAAAAAGATGCAGAATAATAGACCAAACTGCTAATTGCGAAACATAAGCTCTTAGATTTTTACCGTTGGATTTATGTGTTGTAAACGAATAAGATTGAAAACTGTCAACAAATACGAAGTAAAGGAGTGTAAATCTAAGTATGACATCTCCCCAGTTCATAATGTGAGGTGAGACGAAAAATATTATAAAATGAAAAATATAGACCACAAAAACGGTAATGTTTTTACCAATTCCCAGAATAAATAAAATCAAAACCAATCCATAGGAAATGTGAAATGGAATGTGATTATCTCTCAAAAAAGAAATTAAATCAGATAAAACCGGATAGCTTACAAATTCAGGATTGAATTGAATCGTTCCCGAAGGAAATGTAAACATCATATCCAACAACAAAACCAATCCAATCAATACACGAAATATTGGTGGATAAAAGGTTCTGGGCTGTTTCCAAAATTCAATCATTTCTTATTTTTAATGGAATTAGGAAAAATATAATCGGTATGATAAAAAACAGTATCGCCTAAAACATAAGTATAATCACCTGTGTAATCAGGTTTATAGGGTAGAATCATCGGCTTCCTGCGGACAGAGATAATTACACTATCAACAGTCAAAGACGGATTTTCTTCAATGTATAATTTTGAGAAATTCTGAATGTTCCGGATAATTGAATTCAGGTTTTCTTCTTCTTGAATCACATCTTCAAAACCTTTGGTTTCAGGATTATTCATTCGGGCATATTGATTTTTTTGAAAAGCCAAATCGAGCTGATAAATCTGATCGAGATAAATTTTGGATTTTACAAATGCGGTTTTATTGTAAAGTAATCCTTTATCATATTCTGCATCTATATATTCCCGGAGAGAAAGTATTTTTATCGGTTTTCCATTTTCATAAAATTCATACGAAACATCAAATTTTGTTTTGGTCATCGGTGTAAACATACTGTAACCATACGGAACAAAATGACTGAGTGTGCTTTGGCGAAATTCACTTCGAATTTTACCTGAAAAAAGGGCTACTCCATACACCACGATCCAATAAAGGATAAAAAGTGCAAAAAGTAGCCCTTTGGGTTTCATTATTATGAAATTTATTCTCTCGGTAACAGGACTTCATCCACCATTCCGTATTCTTTGGCTTGTGTTGAAGTCATCCAGTAATCTCTTTCTCCGTCTTTCTGAATTCTTTCAAAATCCTGCCCTGAATGATGAGAAATGATACTGTATAATTCATCTTTCAACTTTAAAATTTCTTTTAAAGTGATTTCCATATCACTTGCTTGACCTTGCGCACCCCCCAAAGGCTGGTGTATCATAACTCTTGAATGTTTCAGAGCAGAACGTTTTCCTTTGGCTCCGGCACACAACAATACGGCACCCATAGAAGCCGCCATGCCTGTACAGATAGTAGCTACTTCCGGTTTTACCAGCTGCATTGTATCATAAATTCCCAATCCGGCATAAACGCCTCCTCCCGGCGAATTGATGTATATCTGAATATCTTTTGCCGCGTCTACACTTTCCAAAAACAACAATTGCGCCTGAATGATGTTTGCGATTTCGTCATTTATGGGAGTTCCCAAAAAGATGATCCTGTCCATCATCAATCGGGAAAAAACGTCCATCTGAGCCACGTTCAATTTACGTTCCTCAACAATGTAAGGGGTCATACTCTGAACATAACTATCTACATGAAGGCTGCTGATTCCTTCATGTTTTACTGCATATTTTTTAAATTCTTCTCCGTGATTCATAATTCAATTTAAATTAATGTTTGTGATCATGATGATCGTGATCGTGGTCATGATTATGGTTATGCTTTTTTGCTTTTTCCGTAACCACTTCTATGAATTCATCAAATGTAATGCCTTTTTCTTTTACTGACACATTGTCTTTAAATACGTTCAACATTTTGTCAGCAAAAACCTGATCTGCCATGCGTTGGTATTCCTGTTGGTTTGCCAGTGAGCTTTGAACGATTCTGTCCATGTCCTCATCCGGAACATTGCTTTGTCCGTACATGGCAAATTGTTCTTTGATGATTCG
>CAZKOC010000055.1:0-10680 GCA_964554275.1 uncultured Weeksellaceae bacterium | reverse complement strand
AAATTTCCGTTGCCTTAAAAACAATGAACAGACACGGCCTGATTGCGGGAGCAACAGGAACAGGAAAAACAAAAACCCTGCAAATCCTGGCTGAGCAATTATCCCTGAAGGGCGTTCCGAGTTTGCTCATGGATATTAAGGGTGACCTCAGTGGCATTGCAGCTTCCGGAGACACGGAAGACACGGGAATTCAGGAAAGGCAAAAATTAATCGGAGAAATTTATGCACCCATGGGTTCTCCCGTGGAACTGCTTTCTTTAAGCGGAGAAAATGGCGTAAGGCTACGGGCTACCGTATCGGAGTTCGGTCCTATTCTATTCAGTAAAATATTGGAATTAAATGAAACTCAATCCGGTATTATTTCTATTATTTTTAAATATTGTGATGACAAGGGGCTTCCGCTGGTTGACCTGGAAGATATGAGAAAAGTCCTACAATATGTAAGTGAAATTCCCCAAGGAAAGCAAGAGTTAAATTCAACTTACGGAACAATTGCACCTGCGTCTTTGGGAACAATTCTCAGAAAAATTGTCGCACTGGAACAGCAGGGTGCTGCCAAATTTTTCGGAGAACCTTCTTTTGAAGTCACCGATCTGATGCGTGTAAAGGACGGAAAAGGTGTTGTAAATGTTATCCGGCTTACGGATATTCAAAACAAGCCCGCTTTGTTTTCCACTTTTATGTTGAGCCTTCTCGCAGAGGTTTATGCGACTTTGCCGGAATCAGGGGATGGAGATAAGCCTAAGCTTGTAATATTTATTGATGAAGCCCACCTGATCTTCAAAGAAGCGAGTAAATCTCTTTTGGACCAAATCGAAACGATGGTAAAATTAATTCGTTCCAAAGGAGTAGGGCTGTATTTCTGCACACAGGTTCCGGGTGATGTCCCTGATGGTGTTTTGAGTCAATTGGGTTTAAAAATTCAACATGCGCTTCGCGGGTTTACGGCAAAAGACAGGAAACAAATCCAAAAGGCGGTGGAAAATTACCCCATTTCAAGCTATTACAAAGCAGACGAGATAATTACTCAGCTGGGTATCGGAGAAGCATTTGTGACCGCGTTAAACGAAAAAGGAATTCCTACTCCTTTAGCGCATACCTATATGCGCGCGCCTAATTCACGAATGGACGTTTTAACCGATAGTGAAATTAACTCTATTGTAAGTAAATCCGATTTAGTCGCCAAATATAAAAATGATATTGACAAAGAGTCTGCATATGAAATTTTAACGGAAAAAATAAAACGTGCTCTGGGGGAAGTTATTGCTTCTCCTAAACAACCTGTCGGAAGGCCAAAAAAAGAAAAAAGCACACTTGAAACCATACTAACTGACAGCACAACCAAGAGTTTTTTAAGAACCGCCGGAAACCTCATTATACGGGGAATTTTCGGGAAATTAACTAAAAAATAACGTGTACGCAGTAATTGACGTTGAAGCCACCGGAGGAAAAAGCGGGGAAGAATCCATCATAGAAGTTGCCATATTTCTTTATGATGGCGAAAAAGTCATAGATCAAATTATCTCTTTGGTTCAACCCGATAGAGAAATTGATGCTTATGTGCAAAAACTTACCCAAATCACTCCAAAAATGGTAAGTACTGCTCCAAAGTTTCACGAACTTGCCAAACGTATTATTGAAATTACGGAAGGAGCTGTCCTTGTGGGGCACAATATCGCTTTTGATTACAGAATGCTGAAACAAGAATTCCGGAAACTTGGCTATACTTATTACAGAGAAACCATCGATACGCTTACTTTGAGCGAAAAACATTTTCCTGAAGCGGAATCCTATTCATTGGGAAAATTGAGTAAATCTTTAGGAATCCCCGTTTCTGAAAGACACAGAGCTTCGGGGGACGCACGCGCGACTTTGAAGCTTTTTCAGCTTTTACAAGACAAAGATTCAACAAAAGATATTGTTATAAAGGAATCCCTTTCCCAAAACAAAAAGGGAAGTTCCCTGAAATTTGATTTACTTCTAAAAGATTTGCCAAATACAATAGGGATTTTTTATGTATTTGATAGAAACAAGAAAATCATCTACCTGTCAAAAAGTGAAAACATTGCACAATCCGCCCGAAAATTACTTACCGGAAAATCAAACCTAAGTAACAAAATAAAACTTTCCGCTTCAGAAATAACTTATGAAACAACAGGTAATGAGTTGATTTCATGGCTAAAGGAAAATCATGAAATCAAAACCTTAAATCCTTCTCTGAATGAAGTCAGAAAAAAATTAATTTTTCCCTTTACCATTTATGTGGAAAATAATAATACTGGATTTAAACAATTAAAAATCGACCATTCCGACCACAAAAACAAAAATCACTTTGTTCTGAGAATGTCGTCGTACAACAACGCGTTAAGAGTCCTGTCTCTGATATCAGAGGAATACGAACTCTGCTCGAAAATAAATGGTATTTATTTAGGGGACGGACCTTGTCTGGGGTATTCGGTAGGGGAATGTTACGGTGCATGTATAGGAAAGGAGCCTACGGAATCCTACAACAAACGTGTCGATACTTTTTTAGATAAAATATGTTTAGAAAATAAAAGTTTTTTGATTATCGGAAAAGGGCGGTCTTTGTCAGAAAAATCTTTTATTTGGATGAAAGACAATTCTTGTAAGGGTTATGGATTTTTTGAATTGCATCATCAGGTGAAAACGGAGAAGCTCGTCAAAAAAAGAATGATACCCGTCGAAGAAAATGAAGATATAAACTCTATTGTAAGAGGATTTCTATTCACGGAAAAATATTTGGAAATTAATCACTTAACCAATTAAACCATTATGTTTAAAAAATTCCGACAAAATGACTGAAAAAGAAGAAAATGACAGAATACGGGAAAAATTTGCTCCAAAAAACTGGAATGAAGTAAAAACCAATGACTCCTGGGCTTTGTTTAAAATCATGGCGGAATTTGTGGAAGGCTATGAGAAAATGGCTAAGATAGGGCCTTGCGTTTCTATTTTCGGCTCTGCACGTACCCAGCCGGATTCTCCTTATTATAAAATGGCAGAAGAAATTGCTTTCCAATTAACCCAATTAGGGTTCGGTGTCATTACCGGGGGAGGGCCCGGAGTCATGGAAGCTGCCAATAAAGGAACCCGTAAAGGAAAAGGGAAATCAGTCGGTATTGGAATCCGCCTTCCTTTTGAAACAGGTCTCAATAAATATGTTGATTACGATTACAGTATAAATTTCGACTATTTCTTTGCCAGAAAAGTTATGTTTGTAAAATATGCTCAGGGCTTCATTGTTTTGCCGGGAGGACTAGGAACACTTGATGAGCTTTTTGAAGCACTGACATTAATTCAAACTGAAAAAACAGGAAGATTTCCGATTGTATTAGTCGGGGTATCTTTTTGGTCGGGGTTGATTGGCTGGCTCAAAGAAACTGTCCTGAAGGAAGGAAACATCAGCGAAAAAGATTTTGACTTATACCGTTTGGTTGATACGCCCGAAGAAGCTGTTGGACACATAAAGGCTTTTTATGACAAATACATGGTCAAGCAAAACTTTTAAATTATGGCAACTATACTAAAAACCCTATGCTGAGCGTTCGATTGAGATAGAAAACTGTTTTATGAACCACTACCCAAAAAAGTTTAATTTTGCTTACATGAAATGGTTGTTTTTATTTCTTCCAACGTTATTAACCTTTGCGCAAAGCGCGAGCACACGTTGGCAAGATCATTTTTCTTATACCAATATCCACCATATTTGGGAAATTAACGGATTGATTTTTTGCAGCGCCGACAATGGTATTTTTTCTTACAATCCGAGCTCCGGTGAAATTCAAAAAATTTCTAAGGCAAACGAATTAAATGATGTAGGTATCACGGCTTTTCACTACAATCCGGAAAATGGAATTTTATTTGTCGGTTATCAAAGCGGAGAGCTAGACATCCTGACCCCCGACGGGAATCACAATTTTCTACAAATTCCTTTACATCAAGGATATACAGGAAGTAAAGCGGTTAATCACATTACAACCTATCAAAATACAGCTGTTATTTCCGGAGAATTTGGCGTTGTTTCTTTTAGTTTAGAAGATTTTGAATTTATGGAAACAACCTATTTTATTATTGGGGGAAATTATTTTGGAGTAAAAGAATCTGTTGTTCTGGATGGCATAATTTATGCCGCAGGAAATGGAGGAATTTATCACCATCCCTTAGATGAATTCATGGCAAATTTCACTTCATGGGTGCAACCTCAGGGTATTCCAAATTCCCCTTACCAGGACATTGTTATTTTAAACGGAAATATTATTGCGAACAATTGGGGAAATTTATACAGATTTGATGGATCCAACTGGATTAATATGGGCTCTTATCCTGATCTTCGTGACATATCAGTTAACGGAAATATCCTCAGCGTCACCCAGCTAAATCAAGTTTCCAACTACGATGAAAATTTTAATTTAATTGAATCTGTATTTTTTTCGGAGGCTTTGAACACGGGGATAAAATCAGGGAACACAACTTACGGAGGCTCTCAATTGTCCGGAATGATTGCCGGGCTAAATAAAATTTATCCTGACGGGCCATATAATAACAAATCCTGGTCTGTTACCGCCTATGACAGTAAAATTTGGATTGCTCCCGGAGGAATGAACAATTTTAATCAGCCACAGGCAAATCCTGACGGCTATTATAATTTCGACGGCATTTCATGGGTGCATATTAAAAGTGAAGAGATGTTAAACGCTAAAGACATTGTGCATATTGAAATAAATCCGTCGAATCCTTCAGAAATTTACGTTTCTTCCTGGTTTGAACACCCTAGTTGGGGAGCCGGAGAAAGTACCCACATAGGTATGTTCAAAATGGTAAATAATGTAATGACCGAACATTATAGCTCAGAAAATTCACCTCTTAAATTTAGAGAGCGTATTGCCGGTTCAAAACTCGATGAACAGGGAAATCTATGGGTTTCACAAGGTTTTATATCTCCAAATGGGACGGGCATGGCTCAAAAAACCGCGGCCGGAGGGTGGAAATATATTGGTTTAGGATCCGGGTCTGGCGCGTTAAGGCCTATTGTTTATAACGGTTTCGCCTTTGTTCCTTCTCCCCGCAACAACAACGCGGGTGTTTTCATAACCGATATGCAGACGGTCTATTCCATTTCCACTTCTGCTTCATCGGGTAACTTACCCTCTAATGATGTTGTGTCTGTTGCAATCGACGATGGAGGTGTCTTGTGGATTGGGACAATTTTAGGGCTACGTATATTATACAACCCTATAGAAACTGTGCAATCCGGCAATTTTGAAACACAACCTATCATAATTGAACAAAATGGAATCCCTGAAGCTTTGCTTATGGATACCCAAATTAACGATATAGAGGTTGACGGTGCAAACAGAAAATGGGTAGCCACGGAAACGTCGGGCGTTTATTACTTTTCCGAAAGCGGAGATCAAACTATATTTAATTTTACTTCTTCAAATTCTCCGTTACCTTCAAATAAAGTCAATGATATTAACGTTGACCCGATGACAGGAATCGTTTATTTTGCAACAGACAAAGGGGTTGTTTCTTACCGAAGTGACGCGGTAGATGTCGGAGATTCTTTCGGAGATGTTTATTCCTATCCAAATCCTGTCCGACCGGGCTTCACGGGAAATGTCGTTATAAAAGGGCTGCCAAACGATGCCGATGTAAGGATCGTAGATGTAGTAGGAAATCTTATATATAAAACAAAGGCCGCCGGCGGCGTTGCGGAGTGGGACACCAAAAATATGAAAGGAAAACCCGTTGCTTCCGGTATATATTTGGTTCTTATGACCAATCGGGATGCTTCTCAAACCAAGCAAACCAAAATAGCCGTAATCAGATAAAATGGAAGTACAAACTTCTGCCATTGTGATTTCTTCCATAAAGTATGGAGACTCCGGACTGATTGTAAAATGCTATACAAAAAAGTCAGGTATAAAATCTTTCATTCTGAAAAATGCATTTTCCGGAAAAAATAAAAAATCTTCTGTTTTCACAACCTTAAATCAAATTAAAATCATTTACGAAGAAAAGAAAGGTAAAAACTTAAACTACCTGAAAGAAGCGGAGGGAGAGTTTTATTATCAATCCGTCTATGGTTCTCCTGTTAAAACTTCAATTACACTTTTCATCGGGGAATTATTAAACTCTGTCCTGCAGGAGGAAGAAGCAAACTCATCTTTATATAACTTTATAAGTACCGGATTCCTGGATTTTGACTCAAAGCCCGATAACTATTCTGATTTCCATTTGTGGTTCTTATTGAATTTAAGCCGGTTTTTAGGGTTTTATCCGCACTTTTCAGAGGAATATGTTTATTTTGATTTAGCCAATGGCGTTTCCACAAATGACTTTTCATCCGGGTTTGTGATTGAAAAAGAAGATTTATTGTTATTCAGGAATTTAATTCAAATGAATTTTTCTTCACGGGAAAACAGCAAATTCAGCCAAATACAAAGAAAAAAGACGCTTGAAATAATCGTCAAGTATTACGAGCTCCATATTTCCGATTTCAGGCGTCCAAAGTCTTTGGACGTCTTACATCAGGTTTTCGAATGATTTTTCTGTCTAATCGCTTCGTAAATACAAATAGCGGCAGCGTTGCTCACGTTCAGCGAATCAACTTTTCCTCTCATTGGAATTTTTATTAACTGATCCGAATGTTCCAGCCAGTCTTCCGTCAGCCCTGAATTTTCCGTACCCAAAACAATTGCTGATTTTTTTCTGAAATCTATATCGTAAAGGTTTTTGGTATCATTTCTTAAATATGTTGAAATGATCTGAACTTGATTTGATTTCAACCAGTTAATCACATTTTCTTTACTGTCTGACGCAAATTGATTCGTGAAAATTGTACCCACGCTGCTGCGAACCACATTCGGATTAAAAAAGTCCACCAAAGGATCGCAAACCACAATCGCATCAACACCCGCGCCATCACAAGTTCGAAGAATTGCGCCCAGGTTGCCCGGTTTTTCAACGGATTCTAAAACTACAATAAACGCATTTTCAGACAGCTGAATTTCTGATAATCGCTTTTGTTTGATATTAAAAACACCAGCAATACCACCCGTTGTTCCGCGGTATGCGATTTTTTCAAATACTGATTTCGAAATGGAATTAATTTGAGTTTGCGGAAGTTTAATCTCATTTTGAAAAACGGCATCACAAACAAAAAATTCTTTTGCTTCAAAACCGGAATTCAGTGCCAGTTGAATTTCCTGAATGCCTTCTACTACAAATAGTTCCTGCTTTTTTCTTTCACGGGATTTTTCCTGAAGTTTCAGTAAGTTTTTTATCTTGGGGTTCTGTGCGCTTTCGAATTGCATAGAGCCTTTTAGATGCTTGCCAGTGCTTTTATCAGGTTATTTGCCGCCAAGTATTCTGCAATTTGTACAGCATTGGTTGCCGCGCCTTTTCGCAGATTATCCGCGACAATCCACATATTGAGAGAATTTGGCTGTGAAAAATCCCTGCGGATCCGTCCTACAAAAACATCATCTTTTCCTTCTGCGTAAAGCGGCATCGGATAAGTGTTTGTCTCTGGACTATCTTGTACGATAACTCCCGGTGTTTCATGAAGAATTTTTCTAATTTCTGATTCCTCAAACGGAGTATGAAATTCTATATTTACCGATTCAGAATGTCCTCCCTGAACGGGAACACGAACCGCCGTCGCAGTTAAGGCAATCGTTTTGTCGTTTAATATTTTTTGTGTTTCACGTGTCAATTTCAATTCTTCTTTGGTGTAACCCGATTCCTCAAATACATCGCAGTGTGGAAGGGCGTTTTTGAAAATCTGGTAAGGATATTTTTTCTTAGGATTCGTTCCGGCGATTTCTCCTTCCAACTGTTCTACCGCGTCTTTTCCTGTTCCCGTAACAGATTGATAAGTAGAAACTACTACGCGTTTGATATCATATTTTTGATTCAATGGATTCAAAACCATAACCAATTGAATTGTGGAACAATTCGGGTTCGCAATTATTTTATCTTCAGGGGTAAGAATTTTAGCGTTAATTTCCGGAACAATCAATGGAATCCCCGGCTCCATTCTCCATGCAGAAGAATTGTCAATCACGGTTGTGCCGGCTTCGGCAAATTTTGGAGCCCATTCTTTGGAAGTATCTCCTCCTGCTGAAAAAAGTGCAATGTCCGGCTGTTGATTAATAGCATCCTGCATACCAACAATCGGATAATCTTTGCCCTTGAATTCAATTACTTTACCGATTGAATTTTCGGAAGCCACCGGAATCAGTTCGGAAACCGGAAAGTTTCTTTCTTTCAATACTTTCAACATGACCCTGCCTACCATTCCGGTAGCGCCTACAACTGCTACTTTCATCAAAATTTAATTTATAGCAAAATTAACATAAATCAGGGAATGTTTGTGTCTTTATTTATTATTTTCGATGAATTGCTTTGTTGTACATTTGTTGAATTATAGAGGTTTATGCGGTTTTCCTTTTTAATTATTTTGATTTTTACTTTTGGGTTTTTGTCAGCCCAAAACCCCAAACGTCCAAAAGTAGGTGTCGTATTAAGTGGTGGTGGAGCAAAGGGTTATGCACATATCGGTGCGCTGAAAGTAATTGAAGAAGCAGGAATCAAAATCGATTATATAGGCGGGACAAGTATCGGAGCGATTGTTGGCGGATTATATGCTTCCGGTTATTCCGCGGATGATTTGGAAAAAATCATGTATTCTTTAGATCTGAACAGAATGATTCTCAATGAAAAAACGCGCACAGATCTTCCTTTTTTTGATAAATCCTATCGTGAAAAATACATTCTGGAATTGCCATTTGATAATTTCAAATTAAGCTTCCCAAACGCGCTTTCGAGCGGGCAGGGAACTTCTGAAGCTCTGACTTATCTTTTCAGGCATGTACATGACGTTGATGATTTCAGCAAATTACCGATTCCTTTTGTTTGTGTCGCCACAAAGTTAAGTACGGGGGAAGAAGTTGTTTTCAATTCCGGATACCTGCCTCAGGTGGTTTTGGCGAGCGGTGCTTATCCTACCTTATTGGAACCTGTCTACATAAACGGTGAAATGTACATTGACGGAGGTGTAAAAAATAATTATCCCGTTCAGGAAGTAATTGACTTGGGAGCAGATATTATCATTGGGATTGATTTACAGGAAGGCCTCCTGAAACAGGAAAACATCAATTCGGTGACAAAAGTAATTGAACAAATTATTACCTACAACATCGCGCAGAGATCTCAAGAGCAAAGCAAATTGGTTGATTTATCAATCAAGCCGGACTTAAAAGGATACAGCGTTACCAGCTTTGATGACAAGGACAGCATAATAACTTTAGGATACAACGCCGCTAAAGAAATGCTTCCTGAACTTAAGAAAATTGCTGATTTACAAGGAAATCCGGAGGTAAAAAGAATACCTATAGAATCGGCAGAATATGTGCTGATTACCGATCTGGAAATTCGTGGACTGGAAGCATATAACCGGTCTTATATCAAAGGAAAAATTGGCATAAAACCTCCTCAGCTCGCCGGTTACAAAGAAATTAGCGACGGGCTTCAGGCGCTGTACTCTACCGGAAATTTCAACAAGGTTTTTTATAGGATTGTGGACAGTGAAGACGGGCACAAAAAGTTAGTAATTATCGTGAGGGAAAAACCCGTTAAGCAATCCATGAAATTCGGATTGCATTATGACGATTTGTTCAAAACCGGATTATTGCTCAACTTCACTGCCAAACATCTGTTGGTTGAGAATTCTGTTCTTTCGGCAGATTTAATTTTGGGGGATTTTCCACGCTATGAACTCAACTATTATGTGGACAATGGATATTATCCGAGCTTTGGGATTAATTCTTCTTTTAAACAGTTTGATATTGAAACCAACATTGCTAATTTTGATTTGAACACAGAACCTCTATCGTTAGATTATCAATTCACCGAATTTATCAATCAGGCATACATACAGTCAACTTTAGCGGAAAAGTATGCAATAGGAGGGGGGGTTGAACATCAATATCTCGATATAAAAACCAATAACCTTCCTGACACAAACCCTTTAAAAAGGATTGAGAACAGCTATTTTGCAAGTGCTTACGGGTTTATCCGTGCAGATAACAGGAATAATCCCAATTTTCCCCGTCAGGGATTGAAATTTGACGCGACTTTTAAATACTTGTTTAGTTCCAATTCAAATGAATTCAACGAAACGTCTTCATTATCAACGAGTTTTGAAATAAACCAACCCTTCAGCCGTTGGATTTCCAGTCGGTTTTTCGGATCATTCGGAACGTATTTCAGTAATTTTCCTCCTGCTGTACAAAAATTTTCGTTAGGCGGTTATGTTGAACAACGATTCATGAACTATACCCGATTTTATGGATTGCCCTTCCTTACCGCCGCAGGAGATAATAAGCTGGTATTTGGCTCTGCAGTACAGGCAAAATTCTTAAAAAATCATTATTTATCTGCGTTTTTCAATATCGCAAACATAGAAGACAATTTCGATGAGTTAGAGATTATCAAATACAAATACGTGGGTTACGGGCTAAGCTATGGTTATGACAGCCCACTGGGTCCTATAAATGGTTACTGGACTTATTCCCCATACACAAAAAAGGGATTGTTCAATGTTTCTCTCGGTTTTTGGTTTTAACTTTGCAAAATGATTTCTTTTTTTTACGA
>CAZKOC010000054.1:0-11150 GCA_964554275.1 uncultured Weeksellaceae bacterium | reverse complement strand
CGGAGACCTTGAAATCATGGAGGAGAACCACTACTACCCGTTCGGGCTCAAACACGCCGTGTACGCAACAGGTCCAAAACAGAAGTACCAGCTGGTGGAGGAAGAAGAGAATATGGCAAGGCCCGGGTATGTATATAAAACAGATTACCAGTATAAGTACAATGGCAAGGAGCTTCAAGACGAGTTGGGATTGAATGTTTACGCTTATGGATGGAGGGATTACGATGCTGCTTTAGGAAGATGGAATGTTATAGATCCATTAGCAGAAAAATATCACACTACATCATCTTATGCTTTTGTACAAAATAATCCTATAATTAATAGAGAAATTGACGGGAGGTATTTTGATGATAAGAAGAGTGCTAAACAAGCGGATAAGATAGAAAAGAAAGCAGAAAAGCAAGCGAATAAATTAGAAAAGAAGGCAGATAAAATTGATAAGAAAGGCGGAAATAGTGGTGATTTAAGAGATAGGGTCGGAGAATTAAGAAAATCTGCTCAAGATGTTAGAGATATGCGAAGTGACGCCTCCACTGAGTATAAATATGCTCAAGTTGACAAAAATAATCCTTTTCCAAGTACTACTTTAACAGGTCAAAATGGTAAAGGAGATAACGTTATTACTATGACCACAGAAAAAAATATGGGTAATCAAATTCATGAAACTCGACATGGTGGACAAAATGCGAGAGGAGAATTTAATATAGCAACAGGTGCCAACTATGGTGTAGCTGATGAAATTAGTGCTTACAGAGCTCAATATTCTTGGGACGGAAATTTGAAATTTATTGACGTAAATAAAACACCAACAAGTGCAGAAATATTAAACAGTATGCAAACAGGTTCAAACCCACTTATGAATACCATAAACACAATTAATCAGATAAATTCAATTTTTGTAAATTCTTTGGTAGATCCTGGGCTTGTTCCTATTTACCCTCCCGCATCTATCCCATTAAATATTTGGAACTCAAATTAATATTCAGATGAAAATAGTATTTTATATAGTAATTATTACATTTTTCTTAGTAAGTTGTTCAACTTCTCTTTATTCTGATTATACATTAAGTAGGAAGTATCCACAAGATATACCTGCTTTGGATTTACAAATACTTAGTGATACAACAGGTATAATTATGCAAAGCAATAATAGAACCATAAAACAAGATTTTGAGTATATTAAAAAGAAAAGGAATTTTATTATTATTACATATTCAGACACTAATCGTTTGGGATATTTAAATAAGGGAGATACGTTAGTGTATCACAAAAAGGAATTGTATTTAATTAATGAAAAACATAAATTGTTTTTTTACAAAAAGGAATAAGAAAATTTTCAAAAAATGTTGATTTGCTATTTTCATGAAAACTGGAAACCTGATTATCATTAATTTAATATTTGTAAATTGTTTAGTAAAAAAGGAGCCTATAGATTGGTTATTGCATTTTTAATGGAATAATAGGTTTTAATGATAAACTTGTGAGTCTTTTAGGCGTAACCAGATACTGATGAAGTTAGCAACCTCTTGATTTAGGTCGTAGCAGTAGGAGGTCATGAAAATCGCCCTGTTGAATAGAAAAAAATATAAGTAATGAAACGATATCTAATAAATGAAATCACTTCCGAATTCGTGGGGTATGAATTTCAATTTTCTCATGAGATGGTCAGTGAATTTCCGACTTTAGAACTTGCAAAAGAGGAAATGCATACGAAAGCTATGAGTAATATTTTTTATGGTGGTCATCAATATATTCAAGAACAAGAATTTAAAGATGGCGATTGGATTGATACAAACTACAGGTATTATCTCGAAGGTTTTCATTACGCAGAATTATTTGATGAAGATGATATTTAAATAACTTTTATAAAATTACAATATGTCATTATCCAATTTTTTTAGAATCAATTTTCCTTACGGTATCATGAAAGGAAAAGACGACAAATGGACTTGTTTCAATAGAGAATATCTTCCTTTGGGTTGGAACGATAAATCCAAAACTTTAAAAGAAGAAGACTTTACCTATACTTCCTATAAAAAACTGACAAACAGATTTCTTGAAAGTCTGGCTGATGAGAAAAGTTCTTTAGAATATGATTCTGAAAATAATGTAACAAAGGTGTGGTTTTATAATGACAAAACGAATCCTACAAATTCAAAGAATCAAAAAGATTGGGACAACTATAACAAAAAATTACAGCTTCTGTCGGGTTTGGAGGTAAAGAATCATTAAAAAAACAATGGATTTCTGATTAGATTTGTATAATCTAACTATGTTGATTATTAACCAACTAAAAAACACCTATTCACTAATTTAATCTTAAATCAACCACATCATGGACAAAAACGAAGCAATCGAAAAACTACAGTCAATAGCAAATCAGCCGGAGGATAGTCTCAAAAGATTTTTAGCAAGAGAAATATTGACCTACGACAGTCCGCAAGAGTTCTTTTCTTTAGTAAAAGATTACGGGATAGAAACCCTCTACCATTATGATGACTTGGAAGAACATGAGATTCAGAAATTTCTAACAGATTATTCCAAAGAAATTGAGCAGATGGATTTGGACAATTCTGACAAACCTCTCTCCGAAATAGATAGAAGTTGGCGAGCGTTGAAAAAAACTGCTAAAGACATCAGCGATGATTTGGAGCGATAAAATATATTGACAGAAATGCAGTGATTATTGCTATGACCAAAATTATAAAAACTTCGAAAATCCCTTTCATTTCTATGCTTTACGGATAAAATCAAGAATTTTCTTTTGATCGTCTACATTTAGGGAATCAATAATGATCGGTCTTATCTCTTTGTAATTGTATGGATTAAAATTTTTATCTCCCTCTTTAAGTTCTTTATAAATTATTCTGTCGGGACAAGAACAATCGTAAGGATAGAAAATGCGTGGTTTGTATTCAAGAATTTCTTTACGAACACTTATAGAATCTTTTTCATTTTGCTGTGCAGAACAAAAAAATCCCAATCCAATAAAGAAGAAAAAACATAAAAATTTCATAATGGAAAGATACAACAAAACTGAAATATAGATCATCAAATATATGCCGAGAAAAATCTAAATTTTTTCTTTCGGGGTTCAAAGGGTCTCCCTTGCAAGTGCAAATTAGACCGGTCACGGGGTAATTTGCTAACTTGCAACCCACACACTACAGCATTTTGAGTTCCCCGAGTTAGTCCCGATTTCCACTATCCATCTACTAAACTTTAGAAGGATTTTCCGTTTAATTTTCACCCTACTTACTACCGTTTTTTGACAGAATCATCAAGGTATTTATTTTGGCTTATTTTCCCTTTTTAGACTTGTCCCCATTTTGAAAATAAAGAAAAATAATCCTTGCGATTTTTGAAAAACACAGTTTTCGTTTACACAGGATTAAACATTTCCTTTTCGAGTTTTGACAGATTTTAGTTCCCAAAAAATTGAGACTTTACGATTGGGATTTTTCAAATTTTGTAGTTGTGATTTTATACCTCCCGTTTTATTCCATGTATTTTACTGACTTTGTGTATCGCGCCTATGTAATTGCTTTGCGTAATGAGTGTGTTGATGAAGATTTCAATTTCTTCTTCCGAGAAAAATTGGTTTGACAGTGCACCCCCTTGTGCCATAAACTGGAACTTAGTACCTCACTTCTGTGAGAAAACATAATGCAGACCTGTGGTTTCGTTGGTTCGGAGTCATTGGTTTTTTTTGTAATACAGAATCCCGCCGAACCGAACCATGCATAACAACTGCCTTATCTCGTAGTTGCTTTTTTTCCAAGCTCCGACAGGATCGGTAAACATATATTCGGTTTGGGACAGTACGGATTCTAGATTTTCCTCGTTGCTCTCTTTGTTGTTCATCTTATTCTCCAAATCCCCTTTCAATGTTTCAAGTGTAGCCCGTTCCGTTTCGAGCTTGCTGATAAGTGCTTCGTTGGAAAGCGTTAGGATTTTACTTTCGATTTTGTCCATTTGGGTTTTGATGGACAAGAGTTGCCCTTGCAACTGCGGAATACTCTTGGTTTTTCTTTTTTTGTTTTTATCGTGTTCTCTTAAGATATAGGATTTGAATGTATTGAACACTTCTTTTGGCAGTTTCATTTTGTCGATAAACGCCTCAAATTCAGATTCCATCACTTCTTTGCGGATATTGATTCTGTTATTACAATAACCATTTCCACAGGTATAGTAGTGATATACTCAACCGTTTCATTTACTCGCATAACACCCGACTTTCCTTCTGCAACCTTCACACGTAATCAAACCTTTGAGCGGATGCAGTTCTAAATTCTTATCCAAATTGGGCGAATTAGCTCTTGTTTTCTTACGGGTTTCTTTCTCCATTATTTTTTCCACAGCGTCCAATCTAATCAATGCTTCCTGATTTCATGGGATTGGCTTATCTATACCCCGTTCGGGATAATAAATGAATCAAGCATAAAAATACAATCTGTAGTCCCTGAGTATCTTTTCGATGTAAGAGATATAGAGTGTTCCTTTGGATTGATTGGTCTGAAGCCCTTTTTCCAACCGAAATTTATGCAGTTGCGATTTGGAAAACAAAGGATTGTAAGCATACAATTCCAATCCTTCTTTTATAATGAGTCACTTTTCGGCATCAATCACATCAACATAACTTCTGCCTCCTGTATTACCTGACCTGTCCCTGATATAACCCAACGGTGGATAAGTAAAAGGTCGTCCGCCTTTTTTCAGACTGCTGAGCCTTCCATTCATGGTTCTTCTGAGTATTTTTCTGCGTTCCAATCCTGCTATCGCATACTGGATGGTGTGAATGAATTTTCCTTCATCGGTTTCGGTATCTCTTTTGTTGTTCGCTGTAATGATTTTCACTCAAAGACTCTCAATGTTTTGTTCCAAATTAAAGGCTTCGGCAATATCATCGGGTCTTGCTATACGGTCGGCAACAGGCAGTTATGAATTAATCCAAAAAGAAATCTCTCTGCACTGCCTCCGCCACAGCATTGCGAATCATTTATCGGAAAATAATGCGGGCATTGAATTTATCAGAAGGTTCTTGGGTCATGCCGAAATCAATACGGCTTATATCTATGCCATCAAAAACAAGAAACGAAACAGAATCACAACTTTTTAATATCAGAAATTATGAAAAAACAAACCATTGAAGAATTTTTATTGGAAAGCTATTCTCCTCAGACAGCCCAAAGTTATTTATTTGCCATCAACCATTTCTTAAAAATGAATCCAAAAGCGAAGCGGTACAAGTACCAGCATATTGTTTCCTATATGGACGAGATTGCTAAAAAGCAATCCAATCCCAAATACAGGGTAGTGATACTTTCGGCTATCAAGAAATATTATGATTACTTAGTGATGAACGGCTACCGGACTGACCATCCTTGCAAACTTCTCAACATTAAGGTCAAGCACAATCAGCCTATTCAGGTGCAGGATTTATTCAGCAGTGAGGAACTCCAACTGCTTCTGAACCGTGAGAACCGCTACCAATATATCGACTCCCGAAACGCTGTAATGTTGTCCCTGCTTATTTATCAGGGATTAGCCAGTGATGAAATTGTCAACCTTCGGGTAAAGGACATAGATTTGGATGAAGGAACGGTCTATGTGAAAGCATCTTCCAACCTGAACCGCAGAACCCTCGAATTGCTTAACAAGCAAGTGATGGTTTTTGCCAATTACATCCATGAAGCCCGACCGAAGTTATTACGCTGTGAAACGGATAAACTTATCATAACCAAGTTAGGAAAACCAATATCTGTTTATAGTATCAAAGCAATCATTGATCCCTTAAAGAGTTTGTTTCCTGACAAAAAACTTTGTCCCCAGACCATCCGAATGAGCGTCATCTGCAATTGGCTGAATGAGAAGAAACTTCCATTGGAAAAAGTGCAGGAACTGGCGGGACATAAGTGGCCGGGTACGACCGAAAAATACTTCAAAGCCGATAGTGAACAGCAAAGGGAACTCATCAATCGGTTTTTTCCGGTGTTGGGGTAATCGTTTAGTTGGATTAGATTTTTAAAGCTCTCGGTTTGAGGGCTTTTTTGGTTTTGAGTGTTAGGAATATTTCTAAAATATTTCTAATTTTATGATAGAAAATATTAACCTTAAAAACCATTAATTATGGAGACATGTAGTTCTTTAATCCAAACAGACAAATTTGAAGGTTCTTCAAGACTTACAGATTATTTTTCATTCCTTTCATTCGTAAATGAAGAAAACTACGAATTTACCAAAGAAAATGCCGCCGCAGAATATAAAGGCTATGGGATTTTCAATGGTGATTATGAAAGTTTTAAAGAAAAAAAGAAAAAATTAACGACACTGCTTTCAACCTTTGGGTATCGTGACCAAGAAAATAATTATAGACATCATATTTTTTCAAAAGCAAGTGCAGAAGCGTATGCAAATTGTCTAAGAGAAAATTCCAATGCACTTATTGCAGTATGGGTCGAAGGCAAAACAGACTCTCAAATTGCTATCAAGGTTAGAACAGGAGCTTCTGGAAATTCAACAGTTGAGTTTTATCTAAATGAAAATCAAGAAAAAAAATATACACTGCTTTCCAATTCTGATATGACAATTGTATTAGATTACAACCCGAAATTTGATTTAATGGTTACCGTAAATGCAACCAGACTTGAAACTAAAGAAAGTAAATCTCATACTATAACAATTCCAAGAGTTCGAAATCTAAAAATAGTTCCTGTCCGGAAAGAATTGTTTGGACATATTGATATTGGTGCAGGCGGATATGGAAGCCAAGAAAAAAATACCTACACAACTCATTTTACGTTTGTCGCAGATCCGGATTATGACTTATTACCGGATACATTCGCTGAATATGATAGAAAGATGACAGGTGTTCGTCCTTTGTTAAGCTATAAGTTCAACAAAGTAATTGAAGGGGTAGAAGATAATGACATAAATAGAGTCACTATATCTGCCACTAATTTAGTTGGTAGTCACAAAGACCAACAATCTAATGAAAGAATTTTTATACGAATGTTTCAAGAAAAAGATATGATTGTAGAGGAATAGTTTACACCAAAACAAAATTTGCTAAAACGGAGCTGAAAATTTAATACTCGAATTTTTCAGCTTCTTTATTAAACTTTGAAGATAATTTGTCAATAGAGAATTATTGAGTTTTTTTTGCTGGATCAGAGATTTTAAAGAAAAAACAGAAAACACAATTATTTGTATTTCTTTAAAACTTCAGGGTTTTGTTTAGTTCCGAAAACATCTATTATTCTCACTTCATTATTTTTTCTTTCGTAAATAATCTTATAACTCCATTTAGGAATGAATCTAAATCTAACATTATTAATTATTAAATCCTTAGAATAATCAAATCTGGAATCCTCTAATGAATTTCCTAATTCTAACAAGGTATCAATAACATGTTCTGCATTTTGTGGGCTATCTTCAAAAATGTAATCGTAAATATCTGCTAAAGATTTTTTAGCTTCATCTGACCATTCAACTTTTTGTATCATTCTATCCTAATCTTGCCTTTCTGTTCAAGATATATTCTTTTACTTCGTTTGAAGTATAAGTTTTTGCCCCATCATCTATTTTCTTACTGATAGTTTGAATATGTGAAATGTATTCTTTTTTTGTTAAGGGCTGTCCATTTATTGTATATGCAACAATTTCGTCCTCTTGTTCCAAAAGTGCTTTTATTTTATCAATTACAGAATCCTTTGCATTATTCAGAATATATTGGGCTAATTGCTCCCTTGTGAAATTTATTACCTCCATCACAAAAATATTTATACACAAATATAACAAAAATCGTACTTAATATTAAAAGGATAGTCTGATGAAAGGTTTTCAGAATATCATCCAAATATGATATCCATTTCAAAATAAATCTCTTCTGACAAACAGGTTTTTACTTTTTGTGTCAGTACCAAATCATATAAAATCTTTGTGGGAACAGAATTTGAAATTAAAGCGGAAACAATAACATTCGTGTCAAGAATTATTTTTTGCATCTCTCACAGCTTTTATCTCAGCATTGATTTCATTCAATGTTATTGTTGAAAGTCCGTATTTTTCTGCTAACTCATTACTTTCCAAAACTGCTTTTCGAGCGTATTCTCTACTTATTGAATCAACTAAGTCAGTAAATTTAATTTCACCTTCTTTTAGATTGTAGCGTTGAAAATCCGATTCGGTGATTTTTATTTTCAAAGTTCTCATCCTGTTCTTTTCACCCAATTTTCGAGTTTGATATTTTCAATTCTTTCAAACTCTTTTACATTTTCCGTGACCATAATCAGGTTGTTTTCAATTGAAGTACAGCCGATGAGTAAGTCAAAATCACTAATCATTTTTCCTAAATTTTGAAGTCTCACTTTTTCTTTCCCATAATTTGGAATGGCATCGAATATTGGTAAGATTGTAAGTTGGCTGATAAATTGCTCAATTATCTTATGGTTCTTTTCTCGATTATTGCTTTTTTCTGCCCCAAAAACCAATTCAGCTAAAGTGATTTCAGAAATGGCACAATTTTCTATTCCGACTTCACTTAGCTTATCAATTATCCCAAACTTTCCACGAAAGAAATGAATACAAATATTAGAATCAAGTAAATACTTCATTATAAATCAATAGAGTCTTTTTTCTCAACTCTTGAGTTTTTGATATCATTTATTATTTCGTCAGAACTTCTTGAATCTTCCCAAGCTCCATAAAGGCTCGCTAAATCAAAATGTTTTTTTTCTTTAACTTCTATTGACTCTGTTAGTTTTACTATGAGCCGCTTTTTTGAAACATTATCAAGTCTTGTTAGAAAACCAAAGTATTTATCTATAGTTGTATTTTTTAATACTAAACTCATAATCTACATTTTTTCAAAGATACGAAAAACCTATGATTTTGATTTTATTGTATTTGTTTGAGGTCTTTTTTAGCTCCCTACTATGATAATTCCTGAAATAAACTTATTTTCGTCAATATAATCCTGAAGTAAAACTTTGACCTACACTTTTTCCCATATCGAAAATTTCATAAATCCGTATAAGTATAAATATAATGGGAAGGAATGGCAGGATGAGCTCGATTTAGGTTGGTATGACTACCAGGCGAGGAACTACGATCCTGCGCTCGGAAGGTGGATGAACATAGATCCGCTTGCTGAAATGTCGAGAAAATTTAGTCCGTATGCTTATGCGTTAGATAATCCTGTTTATTTTATAGATCCTGATGGAATGTTGGCTGAAGGTTGGTATGAAGATGGAGAAGGGAATATTGTGTATGATGAAAATATTGATAACCAACAAGATTTAGATGATAATAACATCGAAGGAACGTTTATAGATAACTCATTCTTTGGAGAAGATCAAAATGGAAATATTTTTAGCTTTAATGAAGACGGAACTGTTAGTGACTTAAATGTGAATGCAGAACAGTTGGATCCTACAGGAGAATTAGGAATTGAATATGTTGCTATCACATCAACCGAATTAGGTAGAAAATCAGATGCAACTGCAGCTGAAGCTGGAGCAATAGCCATGACACAAGGAAATGGAACTCCAGTAACAAAATTATTTGCATTAGCGGCGGGTACAATTATATTAACAGAGGCTATCATTGAGGCAAAAAGCAGTAATGATATGCAGCATTCTTTTTCTAAAGTAGCCAGAGGAAATCATTCAGATGATGGTTTAAGAGATTGGACAGACTCTGAAATTGCTTCCGAAATAAAGAGACTCTCAGGAAGTTTAAGTAAGGAACAAAAAGCCCTTAAGACACGATTACAAAAGGAACAGAAAGTAAGAGGACAAAGAAACCAACAAAAGAAAAATTCTGAAAAAGGTACGGGTACTGGAAGAAAATAAAATATTATGGAGGAAGAAGCTATTATACAGAAGTTTAACAAAGGAAGTTTTGAGGAGCGTATAGATATTCTCACAGATGAATTTGATTTGGTTTCATCTTCAAAAAACAGGAAGTTTTTCTCTGACTTTGTTTGCAAATTTAATCTCACAAGTAATATATGGTATAATTCAGTGATTATAGATACTGCCTCAAGGTTGGAAGTAGTAGATAAACTATTGTTAGATAAATTCTTAAAATTCCTGACACAAAAAAATAATTACTTAATTAAATTATCCGTTTTAGATTATTTGATGGATATGTACCATGCATATCCTAAAAAGGAGATTGAGTCTGAAATACATAATATTCTTTATTTTTTGAAATTGAAAAATGATCGGTTAATAGTCAGAAATCAATTGATTTTAGCACAAATGTATTTTTATAAGAATTCTACTCTAAATAAAGCCTTATTTGACAATTTGAAGAAAACATCAGATTATAGAGCTCATATTAGACTATATAATACTCTTGAAAATTATGATATGTTAGATTTTTTCTCAAATGAATACTTAAATTTAATGTTATCAATAAGTGAAAAAAAGAACTTAGGAAAAGCAACATCAGAAACAATAAATAGAGTTAGAACATTATTAGCCCAAAAAGGAGAAGAACATTCTAAAGCCAAAAAAAGATAATTTTTTTATGATACCATACTTGATACCATTTGAAAAGGTTGGGGAATTTATTTTAAATGATTCTATTGAAAATTATATTAATTTATTTTCGTTTACAGTTGAAGATTATAGCAATGACAGTGATCCTGCTGTGCATTATAGTATAGATCAACCAGAAATTACATTATTTACTCATGATAGAATTATAAATTCAATTGCTTGTTATGAAGAACTCTTATATAAAGGGGAAAACCTAATTGGAATGAGAATAGAAGAGTTTATTTCACACACTGGAGAGGATTATATAGGAGAAATAGATTGTTTAGATTTTGAAGATGATGATGTTCCACAGTATGTTTATGAATTTGAATCTATCGGCTTACAAGTATGGACAAAGGGTAAGGAAGGAAATATTGTAACAATAATTGTTTCATCTTACCCGGATGATGAATGAACAAAAAGAAAGAAAGTGGTAATGTACCACAAGTGTTGATATGGTAATTTAAAAAGAAATTAAAATTGATTTTCAGTAATTTAGAAAATATGACAGGAGAAAAAAGAAACAATCTTAGGGTTGTTTCTTCTGGTTTTATTTCTTTAAATCGTCTGAAAACTGATTTTTGTTTTCAGGGTGTTTCAGAT
>CAZKOC010000053.1:0-11186 GCA_964554275.1 uncultured Weeksellaceae bacterium | reverse complement strand
AATTTGTCGTACTTTTGCACCCTCAAAAATCTATATGCAAAACATACGCAATATTGCTATCATAGCACACGTTGACCACGGAAAAACAACATTGGTTGACAAAATACTTCACAGCACCAACGTTTTTCGTGAAAACCAGGAATCAGGGGAACTGATTATGGACAGCAATGATTTGGAACGTGAGCGCGGAATTACTATTTTTTCCAAAAATGCAGCGGTGGTTTACAAGGACATTAAAATCAATGTGATTGATACACCCGGCCACGCGGATTTCGGTGGGGAAGTAGAACGTGTTTTGAAAATGGCAGATGGGGTGATTCTTTTGGTTGATGCTTTTGAAGGCCCTATGCCACAGACACGTTTTGTTTTGCAAAAAGCTTTGGAATTGGGTTTGAAACCTTTGGTTGTCGTCAATAAAGTTGACAAACCAAACTGTCGTCCTGATGAGGTTCACGAGGCAGTTTTTGAATTGTTTTTTAATTTAGACGCGACAGAAGAACAATTGGATTTTCCGACTTTTTATGGTTCGTCCAAACAAGGTTGGTTCAACACAGAAAATGTCCCTACAGAAAATATCTTCCCATTATTAGATGGGATTTTAGAATACGTTCCTGCTCCGGAAGTTTCAGAAGGAGCTTTACAATTGCAGATCACTTCATTGGATTATTCATCATTCTTAGGAAGAATTGCAGTCGGAAAAGTAGCGCGCGGTTCCATCAAAGAGGGGCAGTGGATTGCTCTGGTAAAACCGGATGGTTCTTTTGTAAAGCAAAAAGTAAAAGAATTGTACATTTTTGAAGGACTTGGAAAGAAAAAAGTAACCGAAGTGATTGCAGGTGATATTTGTGCGGTTGTGGGAATGGATAATTTCCAGATCGGTGATACAATTGCCGACGCTGAAAACCCGGAGGGGCTGGCAATAATCAAAATTGATGAGCCAACAATGAATATGTCATTTGGTATCAACAATTCACCTTTATTCGGAAAAGACGGAAAATATGTAACCAGCCGTCACATTGTAGAAAGACTGGAAGCGGAGTTGGAAAGAAATCTTGCATTGAGAATAGAGCCTACGGTAGATTCTAACACTTATTTGGTATATGGCCGTGGAATTATGCACTTGTCGGTTTTGATCGAAACGATGCGCCGGGAAGGTTATGAATTGACAGTAGGCCAGCCACAGGTTATTTTCAAAGATATCAACGGTGAAAAATGTGAACCTTACGAAACATTGGTGATTGACATTCCTCAGGATTATGCCAGCAGAGCCATAGATCTGGTTACACAACGAAAAGGCGATTTGCTGATTATGGAAACCAAAGGCGATTCACAACATTTGGAATTTGACATTCCATCACGCGGATTGATCGGATTGCGCTCCCAAATGCTTACGGCTACCGCAGGAGAGGCTGTTATGGCACACAGGTTCAGCGAATACAAACCATTCAAAGGAAACATTCCTGGGCGTTCTGCAGGTGTGTTGATCAGTAAAGACCAGGGAATATCAACTCCTTATTCAATCGATAAATTACAGGACAGAGGAAAGTTCTTTATTGCGCCGGGCGAGGAAGTTTATACCGGAATGATCATCGGGGAGCATTCCAGAAATAATGATTTGGTGGTGAATGTTATTGAAGCCAAAAAGCTGAATAACATCCGTGCAGCAGGGAAAGATGACAGTACTGCCATTGCTCCGAAAATAGAAATGTCTTTGGAAGAATGTATGGAATATATACAGGCAGACGAATCCATAGAAGTTACGCCTAACAACATCCGGTTAAGAAAAATTCATTTAAAGGAAGAAGACAGAAAACGCCAACAAAAAATGATGGAAGTTTAATCGATTTTCTCAATATAATATCTGTAGAATCTGTAGAGACACAATGCATCGTGTCTCTATTTTTTTTATTTTTAGATTTTGTAATACGATTTGCAATCCATTTCTATCATAACTGATTAAAACAACGTTAACTTCAAAGTCAACTTCACGAAGAAATTCTGGTCAAACGTTTCATGTGCATAAGTCCCGAACCGGTAATAAGTTCCCACGCCAAATACGCCGTAAATCAATTGATTAAATTCAATTCCTGCCTCTTGATAATACTTGTCCGGAGTTTGGAATGAAATGAAACTATGATCCTGCGGATTTTTCATGTCACCGATCAGTCCTCGATAAATAAATTCAGGGAATATTTCACGTTTCATGAATTTGAATCCGGCAAATTTATGTCCGACCTGAAAGGAAAAATATTTGTCTGAATAAAATTCCCCCGGCAGCATTGTTTCAAAATTATTAAATCCGGAAATTCCAAAATGCTTCAAAATCTGGTCTCCGTGCTTGGCATTTCCCATTCCTTCAAACAGATTCATAATAGGAGTATCGCCGAAAACCGCTCCGGTCCTTACCTGCATATTGGTTTGTCCCAAAAAGGTGCGGTAATTATCCAGGTAAGTGAAATCTAATTTGGTAGGAGTGTAGTCTGCATTAAAAACATTCCACCCCCGGCTGAGTGTCAGGTAAAAAACGGGTAATCCGCTACGGATGGTTACTTTGCCATAGGGCGTGCGTACATTCTGGTCTTTCGGTGCCCAGCGTAATGCAAGTTGGGTATCGAATGAGAGATAGGTTTCGTCAATCCGGTTGTTCTGGTACAAATAATTGAATTCCGGTGTCTGCTCATTATATATGGCTGAAAGCTGGAATGTCAGATTTTGAAAAATATCCTGTTCATATCCCACAGAAACCTTTCTGTAACTGTAAAAGAAATCATTGTAAATGTTGTTGAGGTTTCCATACAGGAATTTCAGGTAATTATTTTGAAGTACGATCGGATTTCTGCCCGAAGCATCCACATCCTGTGCATATTTGGCAAATAATTTTCCTGAATAAGGTTTGTTCACAAATACATCAAGTCCACCACCAAACTTGAATTTCTCATCGCGGAATCCGTAAGCCAGATAACCGTTTAAAGAAAAGCTTTCACTCAATTTATAATTGGTGTTTCCGCCAAGACCCAGCCTGAACCCTTCATAATCATTGTAGTTGAAAATTTTAGTCAGGTCCCAGTCAAATTTCCCAATCGAATATTTTCCACCTGAACTTATGACTCTCAATAGACGGATATTTCTGTCCATCTTATATTCCTGCCCGATGCTGTCTATTTTCACGTAAGTATTCCGTTCCTGATCCGTAAGAGAATTATCGCGGTAAGATTCAAGAGTTTTATCCCAATCATCCATTGTATTTATATCGATTTCATTAGTATAACCCCTGAATTCTTTGGATTCAAATTCCTTTGGGGTTTCTATATCTTTGAAAGAAGTAGTAAGGTGCAGCCAGACTTTTTCTTTCTTTTTGATGGTATCAAGCACCACAGCTCCGTCAGGCATAACAGAATCTTTTACAGACGGATAAGAAATGTTTCCACCATCCATCCTATATCGCTGCTGTTTCGGGAACCAATAACCTTTTACAAGTGTCCAATCCATTTCAAGCTCTGCGATGCTTGTGGCAGAAAGATTTTCCGCATAGAATTTGGCAAGAGATTTATTCTTCTTGTCAATCCAAAGATGCCCTTTTATTTGGGGTTTGTTTTCAATTCTTTTTTGAGGGAAAAACGCGATGATAATTACATCTTCTCCCTCTAGTTTTTCTTCTTCCACAATCCGGTATCGGTATTCCTGAAGCCCTGATTTTGAAATCGGATTTATAAATTCCCGGAAGAAAAAATCAATCTTTTCATCATCAAAATTGTGAGAAATAGGCTGCATGGCAACAAATTCATATAGAGGAAGTTTGGTTCCGGAAATACGGGTTGCTTTTACCAGGTTCTTGTTCCCGAATTTATCGGAATATTTATGATCCATCGCCCGTTCACCCAGCATCAAATGGCTTTCATCAAGCAGCTTTCTGATGTCATTATAACTTGAATCTGCTTCATTTCTCGGATCCATGATATATGGGAGCGAATCTTTGTTAGCTGTCACGAGAAATTTAGAATAGCTTTTATACTGATAGGTCTTCAGGTTTTCTATATTGTTTTTCTTTTTGTTTTGAATGACCTGTTTTATGATTTTTCGAGCTTCGGAATCATCATTGGTAATCTCTGCAGAAGAAAGCTCAACCGTTATAGGCTGCAGGAAGATTGTAATATCTTTTCCGTAGGCAAAAACCTTCTTATCTTTATAACCTTCATATGCCAGCGACACGGTTTTGTACTGAGCAGGAACAAAGAAGACACCATTTTTATTGGTTTTGCCCAACTCTATGTTTTCATCAGATAAAATAGAAACATCTTCCATTGGCTGGTCTTCCATGAAACCATCCATCACAATTAACTTTGTTTGAGCACAAACACCTATGGAAAATAGTAATAAATAAGGGAGTAAATATCTTAACATGTTTAATTAGTAGCTTTCTTTCAACAAAAGTATCAATTAAATCAGTTAAAATTATAGAGGTATTAAAAATGCTTACTAACAATTCATAAACCAACCACAATCATCTGTGTCATGTCAGATTTTGGATCCTATCCTAATTAAACTAAAGATGTTGGTCGATTAATACAATGTTGCCATCCGGGTCAGTCGCCATCAGGCTCGCAGGACCTGAATTTTTTTCATCCGCCTCACTTATCAGTTGAATTCCCTTACTTTTCAGATGCTGCTGTATCTCTCTGATGTCATTAAAATTTTCAATATTTTGCGCATTTTCATCCCAACCCGGGTTAAAGGTCAGAATGTTTCCTTCAAACATTCCCTGAAAAAGCCCGATGAGCGCGTTTCCATTTTTCATAATGAGATAATTTTGTTCCATACTTCCAGCAAATACATGGAATCCTAAGTTTTCATAAAATTCTTTGGAAGCTGTCAAATCTTTTACACTGAGACTCACAGAAAACGCGCCTAATTTCATATCGTTCATTGTTTCATTATTAGTGATTGTATCCAATTGTCTGATGTTGGTTTCCGGCTGTTTGATAAAAATAGTTGCTCACACCCAATCCAAACGCTGATAAAAACTCCCGCTAAAAATATTAATTTTTTCTACTTTCTTAGGATTTACCTGTATAACCTGTCGTTTTTCTTATTCCATCTTGTTATTCAAAGCCCATATTAGCGCCTTTTCTTTTGTAGCACGAAATATAGTATTGTGTTTTTCTTTTGGTTCTGGTGAATATTTCCAATTCAGGTTCTTAATATTTTTTGATTTTAAAATATCAGCAAGTTTACCAGCTATTTCAAAAATATCTTCCGCACCGGAGCCTGCAAACCAAAGTGTTTTCCGGGTAGTTGGAAATGAGCCTAAATGTTCATCAGCTGTCTTTATCAAGTATTTCTCATTCCACCAGAGAGAAGGGTCAAATGCAATATAAAAATCAAACAAATCAGGTTTTAGAAAAAAGGTCTCTGTTACAAAAAGCCCTGCCAGCGATTCTCCAATTATTCCTTTTGTGCTTGTTGTTTTGTAACGCTCGTTTATTTCTGCAAATAGTTCGTCACTAATAAATGCTCTAAATTGCTCTGAACCACCTACAACCGGTGCAATTTCTTTATCTTTATCTACGTTTGTCTCACCTGTCAAATCTTTTCTGCGCTGTGTATTTTCAATACCAACTAAAATTATTGGCTGTATTTTTTTTGCTTTTATTAAATCGGCTAATGTATTGGCAATATGAGGAAAATCTTCTTTGATTCCACCATCCGGCATATACAAAACCGGCAAAGCATCTGAACTGGTTTTATGCCCGGGTGGTATCCATACATTGATTGTTCTTAATTCCTCAACTTGCTTAGATTGTATGGTAAAAGTTTCATGTTCAGGAATCGGGTCATTATATTGTTGTGAATTTGAGCATCTTGTTAATAATATTAATGACAAAAGGATAATATAGTAAATTGATTTCATTCTTAAGTCTTTTAGTTATCAAGTCAGCTTATAAATAAATTCTTCTATCTCTGTTTGCCGTGCATTTGCAAAGCCTTTGTCAGTTCCTATTTTGACAAAACCACATTTTTCTAAAACTTTTTGTGAACTAAAATTGTCAAAGGCAACTCGTCCGAAAATTGGCCGCATAGTTTCAATGTTCAGAAATTGTTTAAGTGCCGTTGTCGTAATTCCTTGTCCCCAAAAGTTTCTGTCTATCCAATAAGTAATTTCCGCTTCACCTTCCATTTCAAACTTTGAGATACTCCCTGCAATGATTTCGTCCACAAAAATTGTCTGCATATTTACAGTTGTGTCGTTTAGAAGTTTTGTGTATTTTTCAAGGTAAGCTGTTTTGTCTGTAGGATACTTAGGGGTGAATGCTGCTAAGTAACTTGCTTCCTTGTCAAGTTGAAACCAAAAGAAACTCTCTAAGTCTGCAACTTCCGTTTGTCTAAGTTTTATTATCATATATAGAGTTAAGTTCCCATAATTCCTGTCCTGACTTCTCCCGCCTGCATAACTCCATAGAGCGCAATAAACTCCTGAATAATTGTTTTTCTCATTTTATAATTTATTTTATTACCGCTAACGTAAAATTTCGGCAATGTGTCCGTTATCTTATTCTGCAGGAACATTCGTAATGCTCGTTAATGTATTTAATTGATTCTATGCAGAGTTCTTGTAAAGTCGAAATGTTGATGTCAGAGAGTTTTTTCACATAGATACAGGCTTTGCTCATTTTAAATTTACCAAGGTCGGCTAAAAGTTTTTCGCTTCTTTCTGTCGAAGAAAAAACGTAGAGCGAAAACGCTGCTTTTCTTGGAGAAAACCCAAGAATCGGCGCATCTCCTTCGTGTCCGCTTGCATATTTATAATGATAGTTGCCGAACCCGATAATGGTTGGTCCCCACATTTTGGGTTCAAAGCCTGACCATTCCTGCATTAGTTCTATCAACCGAAAGCTGTCGGCTTTCTTTTGTTCATTGTCAACATATGAGTTTATAAAATCCGTTACGTCTAACCCTGTATAAATTGTTTTGGTCTTTGCCATAATTCCAATTTTGATTACTGTCTTAAAATTTTTTCCATCTTTTTGCCTTTCGCCAATTCATCCACCAGCTTATCCAAATACCTTGCTTTTCTTGTTAATGGATTCTCAATTTCTTCTATCCGGTAACCGCAGATTACTCCTGTTATCAGTTGTGCATTGGGATTCAATTTTGCTCTTTTAAAAAATGTTTCAAAACTTACTTTTTCATCAATAAGTTTTTGCAGTTTTTTGTTATCAAATCCTGTCAGCCATTCTATTACTTGGTGTAATTCTCCTATTGTCCTGCCTTTGCTCTCAACTTTAGTGATGTAGTGCGGATACACAGATGCAAATGTCATCTTTGCAATTCGCCCATCGTGTCCGAGGGTTGTTTTCATATAGTATATTTTAATGCCTGTCAAATGTTGTCAGTCGGGCTAGGTGGTTGAGTGTTCATCTAACATTGCTGGTAACTATCAAATATACAAAACTATTTAATTAGTGATTCAATCCTATTTGAATTTTTAAGACTGTGTATTACAGCTATGTATGAAATTATTTCCGTTTGTAATCAGGGGTATTTGAGATCACCTCCTTCGATTCATCCTTTAAAAATTACAATTCATCCATTCAATTTTTTATACCAAATTTGTACTCATGAAATTTGCTTCAAAATTCATGTTATGACAAAAACACTACTCTCTTCTTTATTTGTTCTTTTTATCAGTTATTTTGCATCAGCACAAACAGAGGTCTCCGGAAATATTTATAAAACTTCGGGTAAACCTACAGCAAATATAAACGTTACGCTTGTCGGAACTTATGACGGTGCTTCTACAGACGAAAACGGATTTTTTTCATTTGAAACGGAAGAGACCGGTGAATTTGATTTGGAGCTGGAAGGAACCGGATTTATTTCACAAATTATTACAATCAGCCTGCCACTCGAAAATCCTTTGGAGATAACAATGGAAGATGCTATGGAGCTGGAAACAGTTATATTCGGGGCGGGAACAATGAAAGCGGTTGGGAATACGAATGAAACCGTGATGAATTCTCTTGACATAGTAACTACGGCAGGCTCGGACGGTGATATTATCGCTGCGATGAATACTTTGCCCGGAACCAACAACGTTTCGGAAGACGGACGGCTTTTCATCCGAGGTGGAGAAGGGGACGAAACTTCCATTTTCATAGACCGTCTCAGGGTTTTTCAACCCTATAGCCAAACGGCCCCCAACACACCCACCAGAGGGCGTTATTCACCCTTTCTTTTCAAGGGGATTAATTTCAGTACCGGAGGATATGATGCTCCTTACGGACAGGCGCTTTCGGGAATTTTGGCACTGGAAACCGTAGATTTTCCTACAGAGAATAGTATTGATTTAGGTTTTATGTCTTTGGGGTTAAGTGGGGCTTTGAACAAAGTTTGGGAAAAAGACGCATTGAGCGCGAGTCTGGCTTATTACAATCTCTGGCCGGCATTTGAATCGCTGGGAACACGTGATGACTGGAAGCGGGCGCCGGAAGGTTACAGCGGCGAAACAGTTTACAGGCATCAGTTCAAAAACGGATTATATAAATCTTATGCAGCTTTGGAATATTCACGAATGGAATTGATGTACGAAGACATCAATCAAGTTGAGCCTGTCAGATTCAAATTAGACAATACAAATTTCTATTGGAATAATTCTTACGTGCATAATTTTTCAAGGAAACTGGAAGGATTTATCGGATTTTCCATTGCCAATAGCAACACAAATGTGAATCAGTCTGCAGATGAATTCAAAAAAGATGAATTCGGTTTAAATGTCAAAACTGAATTCGACTGGAAATTGAATTCCAAACATAATTTCAAAATAGGAAGTGAATTTGTGGGAAGGACAAATGAAAACCGCGACGTATTCCAAAACATTTCTTCCGAAGTGAATGAAAATCTTTTTGCCGCTTATGCGGAACATACCTGGTTTTTTGTAAAAAGATGGGGGTTAAAAACAGGAATCCGCTCAGAACATTCGGATTTTGTTGACGAATGGAACGTTTCTCCGAGGATTTCACTTGCTTACAAACCTTCCCGTTATCATAATTTTTCGCTTTTTTACGGGGAATATTTTCAGTCGCCTTTGTCTGAAATCGGTTACTACGATCCAACGGAGTTTATGAAATCCAAACAATACTTAGTAAATTATTTCTATCAAAAAGAAAAGCAAATCATTCGTGTGGAATTGTACCAAAAAGATTACGAAGACCTGGTAAGAGATGACGGTAAATTCAATTATACTCAGGATGGAAAAGGTTATGCCAGAGGAATTGACATTTTTTGGAGAAACAGAGGAAGTCATTTCAAAAATCTTGAATACTGGATTTCTTACTCATACATAGATACAAAACGTTTGTATAAAGATTTCCCGGAAGAGGCCCAACCATCTTTTGTGGCAAATCATAGCCTTTCTTTTGTCGGGAAGTACTGGATCCAGGATTGGCGCTCGCAGATCGGATTTACATATCAGTTCGGGTCTGGAAGGCCATATACCAATCCGAATCTGGACGGGTTTTTAACTGAACGAACACGAACTTTCAATACGGTTAATCTGAGCTGGGCATATTTAATCGACCAGCAAAAAATCCTATATATCTCGGTGTCAAATCCTATTGGTTTCAAAAATGTAAACGGGTACAACTATACTTACACTCCTGACGAGAATGGCTGGTATGACCGTATGGCTATGAAACCTTCCATGGACAGGTTTTTCTTTATCGGTTTCTTTTGGACGATCAGTGAAAATAAACAAAGAAATCAATTGGACACGTTGTAAGGTTTGACATTTGGAAGTATTATTTGAATTTTTAAATTTGTAAAAAAACGATTACAATTTATCTTGAAAATGAAGCTGCGATCCCAAGACAATTCAGAATTATTTGAAAACAGCAAAACATGTTTGAATTGCGGTGAAAAACTGACCGGTAAATATTGCAGTAATTGTGGTCAGAGAACGGATACACACAGGATTTCTTTTAAAAATTTTATAGAACACGATATTTTACACGGGGCCTTGCATTTTGAAAAAGGAATGCTTTTTACCGCTAAAGAAGCTTTGTTTCGGCCGGGGAAAGCCGCATTGGAATATATCGCCGGCAAAAGGAAACGTTATTATAATGTATTTTTGTTGATATTGATAACCATTGGTTTGATGTTATTTTTTCGTCATTTTTATAATGAATTGCTTATTAGCCGGGGAAGATTATCTATTCAGGAATCGCCTGATTTAAATGAAGCAAGTAAAACGATGGATGAAATATTTTCTCAAAAAAGCAAAATTATCATATTTCTATTTGTTCCTTTTGCAGCGCTGAATAGTTTTATTTTATTCAGAAGAAAACAATTGAACCTTAGTGAACATTCCATCATTTCGGGAATGTTGTTACTGGGAATTTTATTGTTATCTACATTTGGGAATCTGTTTTTCTATTTGAATTTAATTGTAGAATTTAGTGAGACTTTTGCTAATTCATTTAGCATATCCATTACTGCTATTATTTTTCTTTATATAGGATATGGATATTTCAATGCCTTTGGAAAAGATTATTCCAAATTAGGGTTTACTTACAGGATAATTTTGTTTTTCGGATTGATTTTCATTGAGATATTTATTTTATTTTTTATTCTTTTTGGATTTGTATCTAATTGGGAATTTGGAGAAATTATCTTTTCTCCTTTTGGTTAATCCCTTTTAAAGCTAAAAACAACTTATCCAGGTCTTCCTGTGAATTGAATGCGTTGATGGAATAACGTATGAAACATTTGTCACCCTGCGACATTACCGGGATTTGAATTTTGTATTTCTTCAATAACAAATCGTGTAATTGTACAGGGTTTCGGGTATCGATTTCGGAGCTGAACATCTGGGCAATGAAATCATCATCAATTTTTGATAAAGGTTCTTTCCCTAAAATTTCACATAATCCCATTGCGTTCTCCTGAACCATTTTTCTGCATTGTTTACTTACCTCGTTCCAGTTATTTTTTTCCATAAAATCAATTGTGGCAGGAATGGAGCAAAAAGCAGATAAATCTCTGGTACCCTGCATTTCGTGATAATCAATGAACTGGGAATGGCTTGGGAACGCGCTTTCATAACCCCAACTGACCACCAATGGATCTAACCGGGATTGAATTTCCTTTTTGGCATATAAAAACGAAGCACCTTTTGGAGCCATCATCCATTT
>CAZKOC010000052.1:0-11316 GCA_964554275.1 uncultured Weeksellaceae bacterium | reverse complement strand
ACGTATCGTTTTATCAACGTTCAGGGTGTATATGATATTTACGATTTTGAAATGAGGTTGAGGCTCATGGAAGTTTGGATTTGGGAAAATAACCGCTGGCAATTAATCGGCAGACAAAGCCTGGAAATTAAAACAGATTAATTTCTCACTTCTCATTTATAATTCTTCCTACCTTTAAAGCAAAATTGACATTCAATGAGCAGCACTATAAACGTAAGAGCCTTTGGAACTACTGCTCCAGAAGCTGACTTACAACAAATGAATATTTACCGCAGAGCGCTTACTTCAAAAGATATAGAAATTGAAATCCTATACTGCGGCGTGTGTCATTCAGATTTACACACTGCACGCAATGACTGGGGTGGAACCAAATACCCTACAGTTCCCGGACATGAAATTATAGGCAAGATTACAAATTTGGGCAACGAGGTTACTAAATTTAAAGTCGGTGATTTAGTAGGCGTAGGTTGTATGGTTGATTCCTGCCGAACTTGCGACAGTTGCAAAAAAGATTTGGAACAATACTGTTTAAATGGATTTACCGGTACTTACAATGGATATGATAAACATCTGGGCGGGCATACTTTTGGTGGTTACTCCGAAAAAGTTGTGGTGGATGAAGCCTTCGTTCTAAGAATCCCTGAAAATTTAGATGCAGCAGCAGTAGCACCTTTGCTTTGTGCAGGAATAACTACCTGGTCGCCATTGCGCCACTGGAATGTAAAAGAAGGCAGTAAAGTAGCCGTAATTGGGTTAGGCGGTTTAGGACATATGGCAATTAAACTCACCAAAGGATTAGGCGCGTCAGTTACCTTATTTTCAAGAACGCCCGACAAAGCACAGGACGCACTGGATTTAGGAGCGGATGAAGTAATTATTTCCACCGACGAAGCACAAATGAAATCCGTAAAAGGAAAATTTGATGTTATCATCGACACCGTTCCTTATGTGCATGATGTTAATCCTTATATAACCACATTAAACATCAGCGGAACACTTGTATTGGTAGGTTATTTGGGCGACTTGGACCCGGTTCTGAATACCGTTCCCCTCATTATGGGCAGAAAATCCGTAGCGGCTTCTTTGATCGGAGGGATTGCCGAAACACAGGAAATGCTGGATTTCTGTGGAAAACACAATATCGTTTCGGATATTGAAATCATCAAAATGCAGGACATCAATGAAGCTTATGAAAGAATGCTCAGAAGCGATGTAAAATACCGCTTTGTGATTGATATGCAGAGTTTGAAAAATTAAAAACAAAAAGGAAGCAGTCCTTTTTAATTTTAATCATCCTAACATTATTTTAGATCAGATTTTAATTTAATAAAAATATTATCCGAGACATTCTGTAATTTGTATTTTTCTATATCATTACTATCTTCAAAATATGTTTCAAACTCAATATAATTGTTAAATCTCTTGATATATTCATCTATCAATTTTTCTATAAAAATTTTATCTATAATATTAAAACTAAATTCAAAAATCATTTTTTGTTCAAAGTTATGAAGAGAGCTCGTTAGATAATCTTTATGGTTTTCAGAAAGTCTCGAAATATATTTTTGCTTATTAATTTCAATTATTTCTTTGGTATTTAAAATCAATTTATATCCATCTAAATTCGGTAATGTATTAAGCTTATTAAATATTTGTTCTAATTCAATTCTACTTTTTTCGCTTAATAAAACCTTCCTCCTTTTGTTTTTTATGTCTTGAATGAGCTTACTGGTTATATTTATTATAGTTTGATTTAAACTATCATTTGGTGACCAAATTTCACCACTCTTCAAACCATAGTCCCAGGCTGATAAATTATAAGTTACACCGTCCAGTCCAAACGATTCCTTAATAGGATAATGGACTTTTCCGATGCTTTTTAAATATACTTTTGATAGCAATTTCACATCCTCTTCACTAATGATAGAAACAAATTCATTTACTTCGATAGAATTATAATTTTCATTGTACCAAATACTTTCACTCATAATATTAACCTTAGCCAAATATCCACTATCACTCTTTTCAATTTGAAAAATGTATTCTGGAGAAAAGGAGGGTTTTACAATTAATCTTACTTGAGGATTATCAGACAAATTTGTATAAAGTTTAGTTCTGATTTTTGAATAGTATTCAAATTGATAATCATAAATATCAAAAATACTCTTATTAGGTTCGAAATTTTGCCCATTTAATTCCTTAATAAATAAAAAAAGCATTAGTAGAATTATTTTTTTCATAAATTAATTATTAACTATCCCAAACCTACAAAATCCTCGAGTCCAAAACAAAATTTCCATACCTTTGAATCATGATGAACAAAATCCTCTATTTTACCGTCATTTTATTGTTTGCTACCTCAGTATTTGCGCAAACCGTAGAAGAATTCCTTACCGCTGACACATGGAATATTTCATACAGCATAAATGAACAGGGAGAACGAATCGACGAACAGGACGAAAATGTCATCCGCAGCAATTGGGTAAAATTTAATGCGGACGGAACCTTTGAAACCCCCGATAAAATGTCCGGAAGAAATAAGGGTAAATGGGTTTACAGCATAGATAATAATACCATTTCCTTCACCGAAAGAGGTGCATCTTACAAAGCAGTTGTAGAAGAGATCAGTGATATAAACCTTTTATTAAATTATGCTGATGACGGTGGGTTCAAACTCGGGCTTATCCATTATGTGTACATCCCCAAGGCTAAATCAAATGAAGAAATTTCCAATATCCTTACTTCCGGAAAATGGCTCGTCTCCCTCAAACGATACGATGGCGGCATTACCGAAAGAACGCTGGATGAACAAAAAGAAGAAACCTGGTATGTTTTCAATACAGACAATATTTACCATAAATCCGAATATACCGGAGGCGAAACTCCAACCATAAGTGAAGGTTACTGGTTTTTGGATGATAAATTCCAATTAAATTTAGATTCTTCTGAAAACAGTATTTATACTGTAATAGGTGACAATTCTAAACTAATTCTCACAACAATTTCAGGCGGCTACAATACCATAGAAATGACAAAAGCTAAGTAATATATTATTTTGAATACTGACTTTTAAATTTTAAATGAATTATCTAATCTGAATTCTGAAATTAATTACATGGAAATCCCAAAAAACCATCAGACAGTTATGCCCTATCTCATCCTGAAAGATGTAAGAGGCTTTCTAAAATTTGCACAAAATGTTTTCAACGCTAAAATTCTTGTAGAACACCTAGATGATGATAATCGCGTAATGCATGCAGAAATCAAGATCGGTGACTCTACCATTATGATGGGGGAAGCCAACGAAATTTGGGGTGTAAATAATGCAGGAATGTTCATGTATGTCGAAAATGCGGATGAGAGTTTCCACCAGGCCCTCGAATCAGGAGCAATCAAAATTACTGAGATGGCAGACCAGGAATATGGCCGGTCGGGTGGTGTCAAAGACCCATTCGGTAACATTTGGTGGATCACTTCGCTTTAGGTCTTTTGCTCATATAAAACACCAGCTTTCCGCCATCTACTATATCTGAATGTTTCAGTGTGTAGTCTTTGATTTCTTTCCCATTGAGTAGTACCTTTTCCACATAAACATTTTCTTTACTTTGATTGATTGCTTCAATCCTAAATGTTTTTCCATTTTCTAAATTAATCGTGGCCTTATCCACCAAAGGGCTTCCCAGCGAATATTCAGTATTTCCCGGCGCTACCGGATAAAACCCCATCGCTGAAAATATATACCATGCGCTCATTTGCCCGCAGTCATCATTTCCGCCCAATCCTTCCGGTGTGGGTTTGTACTGCATTTCCATAATCATCCGAACTGTTTCCTGCGTTTTCCAGGGCTCAGATGACCAGTTGTAAAGATAAGCAACATGATGAGCCGGCTCATTTCCGTGAACATATCCACCAATGATTCCTTCGCGAGTGATATCTTCCGTATCGGCAAAAAATTCATCCGGCAAATGCATCGTAAAAAGCGTGTTAAGTTTTTGGGTGAATTTCTTTTTTCCGCCCATTGCTTCCATCAGCCCTTCAGGATTATGCGGGACAAAGAAACTGTAATTCCAGCTGTTTCCTTCTATAAACCCTTGTCCATGGGTATTTTCCAAATCAAATTCTTTTCTGAAAGTTCCATCTGCTTTTTTAGGGCGCATCATTCCAATTGATGCATCTAAATTATTTCTCCAGTTTTGCGAGCGTTTGATGAATTCATTGTAAACATCCGTTCTGCCTAATTTAAATGCAGCCTGCGCAATCGCCCAGTCGTCATAAGCATACTCCAAAGTATTGGAAACCGAAGTCCCGTTTCGTTCGTCGGGAATAAATCCTAAATCAATATAATCACCGATTCCCTCATAACTTCTTTTGTTTGCAGTCGCAATGCAAGCGTCCAGAGCAAGATTGACGTCTCCGTCAAAAGTTCCCTTTACAATCGCATCAGCTATAACTGAAACGCTGTGATAACCGCTCATGCACCAATTGTCATTGGCATAATGCGACCAAATCGGCAGCATTTCGAGTGAGCTTTGCTCATAATGCTTCATCATGGATTTGACCATGTCATTGTTCCTCGATGGCTGAACGATATTGTAAAAAGGATGCAAGGCACGATAAGTATCCCAAAGTGAAAAAGTCGTGTAATTTGTAAATCCTTCCGCTTTATGGATTTCCTGGTCGAGACCTTTGTACTCGCCATTTACATCCATATAAACCGTTGGGCTGATAAATGAATGATAAAGTGAAGTATAGAAATTCATTTTGTCATCTACAGAAGCTTCAATTTGAATTTTATTTAATTCTTTGTTCCAATCAGTCTGGGTTTGATTCTTTACTGCATCAAAATCCCAGCCCGGGATTTCGGTTTGCATATTCACTAAAGCATTGGATTGGCTTACGGGAGATAATGCGAATTTAATTTTAATTTGTTCACCTTCATCCGTTTCAAAATCAAAATGCATACGGATCTTTTTTCCGGCGATTTCAGGAAAATTTTCATTTTGGTTAAATTTTCTCCAAAAACCTCTATAAACCTGCTGATCATCAAAATCCTTCCTGCCGTAATTTTTAAACGGCTTCGAAAAACTCATCGCAAAATAAACGGTTCGGGTCCTCGCCCAGCCGTTGGTCTGCCGATAACCTGTAATTAAAGTATCATTTACAACACGAACATAAGTCCAAACCGTCTTATCCTCATAATTATATATACCATACATCAAATCTAAAATGATATGCGCTTCTTTTGATTTTGGAAAAGCATATTGATGAAATCCCGTTCGTGTAGTAGCAGTCAATTCCGCTTTTATATTATAGTCTTTTAAATTCACACTGTAATAACCTGCCTGTGCAATTTCTTCATCATGAGAAAATTTCGAGCGAAATCCATTTTCAGGATTTTCTGCCGTTCCCGGATTCATCTTTAATTCTCCAACCGTAGGCATTACCAAAAAATCTCCCAGATCCGAATGCCCTGTACCGCTGAAGTGCGTATGACTGAAACCTACAATGGTTTTATCTTCGTATCGATAGCCTGCACAGTATTTATACACATCTTTATTATACTTGCCATTTAATTCATAAGGGATTGTGTCCGTATCAGGACTTAGCTGAACTGCTCCGAAAGGCGCTGTCGCACCGGGATAAGTATGCCCCATTTTTTCGGTTCCGATCAACGGATTTACATATTGTAGCAAATCTTTTTGCTGCGCGGATAAACCCATAAAAATAAAAGGAATCAGAATAAAAAAGAAATTTCTCATAGAAGTGTACTATGGTACGAATTTAGCTAAAATAATAAATCTTCAAATTAAGATGAATGACTCCTTTTATCCGTTGTAATCTTGTTAAATTTACTGTGAATTAGAAAAATGGCCGCGAAAGAAAAAATCTGGAACAAAAATTTTATTATAGCTTGTATAGGAAACTTTTTGGTAGCTTGCTCTTTTAACTTATTGATGCCTACCATTCCGATTTATCTGGCAGATGAACTCGGTATAGAACCTTCCAAGATTGGTATCGTGCTTTCCTCCTATGCAGTTGCATTACTGATTATACGTCCTTTTTGTGGTTATTTGGTTGACGTTTATGCACGAAAACCTTTGTTCTTATTGGGGATTTCACTTTTCATCTCTGCATTCTTCGGGTATTATTTTGCAACAACTGTGTTGTTTTTTGTGGTATTGAGGTTCGTTCACGGATTGTTTTGGGGGCTGGCAACCGTTTCTGCAAATACGGTCGCAATAGACATCATCCCTGCATCAAGGCGTGCCGAAGGGATTGGTTATTTTGGAGTCAATACCAATATCGCAATGGCAATCGCGCCTTTTGTTGCTGTAAACATTTATGATGCTTACGGATTTCAATTTTTAATCAGTTGTGCATTAATTATGGGATTTCTTGCAATTATTGTTGTATGTTTTATCAAAGTTCCCATGAGCGAGAAATTAGATAAAATTCCCGCGATGTCGCTTGACCGGTTCTTGTTGCTTAAAGGGCTTCCGATTTTTTTTAATCAATTATTCATATCATTTGGCTGGGGAACTTTAGTTGCATTTGCGGTACTTTACGGAAAACAGACAGGAATTCACAATGCCGGGCTTTTCTTTTTGTTTTTGGCCGGAGGAATTGTTTTATCACGTGTAACTTCGGGAAAGTTTGTAGACAGGGGACACATCCATAAAGTAATGGCAACTGCATTGCTTGTCATTTCGATGGGATTCTTGGGTTTTGCCCTGCTTCACAGTATTTATGCATTTTGTATTTCCGCGTTTTTGATCGGAATCGGATACGGAACACTCTTCCCTGCCCTCCAAACCATTTATATCAATCTGGCCCCAAGTTCCAAACGTGGAACTGCAAATTCAACCTACCTTACCGGATTTGATTTGGGAATCGGAATCGGGATGTTACTGGGCGCGTATCTCGCTGACCATTATGGCTTTTCATTTATGTACCAGGTCACTGCAGGAGCCTGCCTGATTGCGCTTTTGATTTATTGGTTCAATTCCAGAAAGGTTTATGACAAAAATCGTTTGAGGTAAGCTTTGATTTAATTAAAGTTATAATTCATCTTTCTAACAAAAATTTTAATTATTTTTATAAAACCAACATTGAATTAGATTAATCTAAAAAATAAATAAAATGATAGCAAAAGGAATCCCTTCGGTTGATTTGAATGATTTCTTATCAAACGACCCTGCCAGAAAATCAAAATTTGTGAATGAGATAGGAAAGGCTTATGAAGATATAGGATTCGTAGCGTTGAAAGGTCATTTTTTATCCGATGGATTGGTTGAGCGTTTATACAAAAATGTAAAAGAATTTTTCGCGCTCCCGGTAGAAACCAAAGAAAAATATGAAATTGAAGGAATTGGCGGACAGCGCGGCTATACTTCATTTGGTAAGGAACACGCCAAAGATAAACCCGAAGGTGATTTGAAGGAATTCTGGCATTTCGGACAATACATAGACGAATCCGAAAAAGAAAAATTTGGGTATCCGGATAATATTGATGTTTCAGAGGTCGAAGGATTCAATGAGTCAGGAAAAGAGACATATCAGCAGTTGGAAAAAATAGGTATTTATGTTTTGCGTGCGTTGGCTTTGTATTTGGGGTTGGATGAATACTATTTTGACGATAAAGTCAAAAAAGGAAATTCTATTTTGAGAGCCATTCATTATCCGCCCATACAAGAGGAGCCCAAAGGAGCAGTACGTGCGGGTGCACATGGAGACATCAACCTCATCACACTTTTGATGGGCGCTTCGGCAGGAGGTTTACAGGTTTTGAGAAAAGACGGTGTTTGGGTAGATGCGATTGCAGAGCCTGATGAACTCGTAATTAATGTAGGAGATATGCTTTCGCGCCACACCAATAATAAATTGAAATCAACTATACATCAAGTTGTAAACCCACCACGTGAGGAATGGGGAAAACCTCGTTTTTCCATCCCATTTTTTATGCATCCCATAAGTGAAATGGAATTGAATGTTTTGGAAAATTGTATAGATGATGAAAATCCGAAACAGTTTGATGATATTACCGCAGGTGAATTTCTGAATCAGCGTTTAAGAGAAATCGGATTAATAAAATGATTGAAGTTCGTTCCGCTACAATTTCCGACATTGAACAATTATCGAAGTTGTTTGATTCATATAGAATTTTTTATGAAAAGCAATCTGATATTCCAAAAGCCAAAGAATTTCTGACTGATCGAATTTTGAATAATGAATCTCAAATTTTTGTAGTAGACCACGAAATAGATGGTTTGTGTGGATTTGTACAGCTTTATCCTGTTTTTTCGTCAACGAGAATGCAGCGAATGTGGTTGCTAAATGATTTGTTTGTTGAAGAAAGGTACAGGGGCCATGGAATTTCCGTTGAATTAATAAATAAATCAAAGCAATTTTGTACTGAAACTAAAGCTTCTGGATTGTTATTGGAAACTTCTAAAACAAATGAAATAGGGAATAATTTATATTATAAAACTGAATTCGAATTAGACATTGAACACAATTACTATTTTTGGGATTCACAAATTATACCCTAATTATATTTCCAACAATCATCTCCGCATGAATCCGTGAATTTTCTATAAACCATTTGTGCGTTTCCATCCCGCCGCAAACAACGCCTGCAAGATAAATTCCTTTCACATTGGTTTCCATCGTTACGGGATTGTGATTAGGAACGCATAAGCCGTCTTTGGAAAGTTCAATCCCGCAAGATTCCAAAAATTCAAAATTTGGTCTATAGCCTGTCAATGCCAGTACAAAATCGTTTTCGATTTCTATTTCACCTTCGGGAGTTTCGATTGTGACTGATTTTTCCTGAACTGATTTCAGATTAGAATAAAAATATGCTTTGATGCTTCCTTCGGCAATCCGGTTTTCAATATCGGGTTTTACCCAATATTTCACACGATCGTGGATTTCCCCTTTTCGGACGACCATCGTAACATCGGCTCCTTTTCGCCAGCATTCCAGTGCGGCATCAACTGAGGAATTGTTTGCTCCCACCACTACAATTCTTTGTCCTGTAAAAGGATGCGCTTCTTTGAAATAATGCGAAACTTTCGGCAAGTTTTCTCCTTCTATATTAAGGTAAATAGGAATGTTATAAAAGCCGGTTGCAATAATAATATTTTCAGTATAATACTCTGATTTATTTGTTTTTACAAATTTTATTTCATTTTTTGATTCAATACTTAAAACTTCTTCATAAAGGTTTAATTTCAAATCAAAGTACTCAAAAATCCTGCGGTAATATTCAAGCGCTTCCTGCCTGCCCGGTTTCGAAGTAATATTTGTAAAAGGGATCCCGCCGATTTCCAGTCTCTCCGCTGTGGAAAAGAAAGTCATATGAAGCGGATAATTGTAAAGACTGTTTACCAATGAGCCTTTCTCAATCATCAAATAATTTAAATTATTTTTTTCTGCCTCAATCGCGCACGCCATTCCGATCGGTCCGGCCCCTACAATGATTAAATCATATTCTTGCATATTGCGAAGTTAAGAATGTTAGCCGTAAAATAGATTTGATTGAATAGAAATATACGATTTGAGAGATTTTCCTCTCTTTTTAATGATCAATAAAATCAAAAAAATATAGCTTTTATAAAAAAGAAAGTTCCCTGCCACAAAAATTATGCCTACAATATCTACTCTTAGTTAATTATGATTATTTTTGCATTCAGATTCATGAAGCTATGTACAAGTATCACGTAAAAGAATTATTACAAAAAGGAAAAGGAGCAATTTTAGAAGAAGTAACCGTTCAGGGTTGGGTTCGTTCATTCAGAAGCAATCGTTTTATTGCGTTGAATGACGGTTCGACCATCAAAAATATACAGATTGTAATTGATTTCGAGAATTTCAATGCGGATTTATTGAAGAAGATCACAACGGCCGCTTCTCTCAAAATAAAAGGAGAAGTAATTGAAAGTCAAGGTTCCGGTCAAGATATAGAAATCATTGCAAAAGAGATAGGCATATTAGGAGAGGCCAATCCGGATGAAGTACAGGAAACCATCTTGCAGCCTAAACAACATAGTTTGGAAAAGTTACGGGAACAGGCACATTTGCGTTTCCGAACCAATACTTTCGCATCGGTGATGCGCGTAAGAAACAGCCTGATGTTTGCCATCCACAAATACTTCAATGAAAATGGATTTGTCTATGTAAACACACCGATAATTACAGGTTCTGACGCTGAGGGCGCAGGAGAAATGTTTAGCGTGACCAACTTCGATTTGGACAACCTGCCAAAAAATGAGGAAGGGAAAGTTGATTATGAACAGGACTTTTTCGGGAAACATACAAATCTTACGGTTTCCGGGCAGCTGGAAGGTGAAGTTGCGGTAATGGGACTTGGAAAGATTTACACTTTCGGACCTACTTTTCGTGCTGAAAATTCCAATACAACACGCCACCTGGCCGAATTCTGGATGATAGAACCCGAAATGGCATTCTATGATCTGGATATGAATATGGATCTGGCAGAAGATCTACTGAAATATGTAATTCGGTATGCAGTAGATAATTGCGCTGATGATTTGCAGTTTTTAGCTGAAAGATTTGACAAAGAGCAATCACAAAAACCCCAGAATGAAAGGTCTGAATTAACTTTAATGGATCGTTTGGATTATATTTTAAACAATGAATTTATCCGGTTAAGTTATACTGAAGCAATTGAAATCCTGAAAAATTCAAAACATAATCAAAAAGGGAAATTCGCTTACCAGATTGAAAATTGGGGAGCAGATATACAATCGGAACACGAAAGGTACCTGGTAGAAAAACATTTCAAAACCCCCGTGATCTTATTTGATTATCCGACAGAAATCAAATCATTTTATATGCGTTTGAACGAGGATGGGAAAACGGTTCGTGCAATGGATATACTTTTCCCGGGAATCGGAGAAATCGTAGGCGGTTCACAACGGGAAGAACGACTGGAAATTTTAGATCAAAAAATAGAACAATTCGGAATCGACAAAGAAGAAATCTGGTGGTACCGCGATACGAGAAGATTCGGAACTGTTCCACACAGCGGATTCGGATTGGGGCTGGAAAGGCTTGTTTTATTTGTAACGGGGATGGGGAACATCCGCGACGTAATCCCATTTCCGAGAACACCTAAGAATGCAGAATTTTAACTATATTTAAAAATGAAAAAAGAGAGATTCTTCACTATGCTCAGAATGACAAGGATGTGATTGTCGCCCCGAGGAACGAGGAATTCTTAATTTGGAAAAAATAATATGCTAAAGCAGGAACTATATTTAAAATTACAACAAAAACTTTCTCCGCAACAGA
>CAZKOC010000051.1:0-11385 GCA_964554275.1 uncultured Weeksellaceae bacterium | reverse complement strand
GGTATATAAAACCTTTGGACGATTCTATCATTATGCTCAATTTACCCAAAGCCATTAATATCTACTTTACCGAAAATGGAAACCGATTTGATGACTTAGTAAAAAAGAAAGGAGAAGGACATAATGTTTCGGGTAATATGGTGGCACAGTTACCTACAATTTCTAATTTAAAAAGAAGCTCACAAGTACACATCCCTAATCGTTATTTAGCCTACATATATCAACGTAACCAGGCAACAAAAAAGTATAATCAGCCCTGGTCGGTTACAAAAAGCTGGTGGAATAGCCCCGCAATTGCACATGAAATTGGGCATGAGCTGGGGTTAACTCATTTTAACGAATACCATGATGCAAATAAGTGTAAATATTCGCTTATGTCACAAAAACACGACCATCCAAAGAACTGGCTGCCACCTACTGAAATTAAAAAAATGCATTGGGAACTCAGCCGTTCAAACCTGATGCAGTTCGTAACCGAGGAGTCTCATTATGGTGTAACATTGAAAATTGAAAAGGATACCCTTTGGGACAGACCCAGACGTTTTTACAATAATTTCGAAATCAAAGAAAACATAACGTTAACTATTTCAGATTCAATTATTTTACCTCCGCAATCATTTATTAAATTAAATAAAAACTCAAAAATAATTTTTAAGGGAAAAGGTAAAATTGTAGATGCTTTCGGACAGGAATATAAAAACTATGACCAACACAGAAAGTCCGGGATAATTAATTCTCTATAAATTTAACTTTTGGTAAAAAGCAATATCTTTGATTCAAACTTTTTTGAATGATTAAAAATTACTTTTCAAAAATATTTTTAGCAATTAGCATTTCGAGGAATATCCATACCTTTTTAAGTTTACTTATTAATTCTAAAAAATACAGTAATAAATTAAAAAATAAGATACTTGATCCAAATGATGAGAGTTCCCGGAAATATAATGTAAAGATGTCGGGTAGAAAATTTGATCTCCTGATCAGGACTTACAAAGGAGATATCAGCATTTTTAATGAAATCTTTTGGAAAAAAACATATTCCATTCCTTCCAATTATTTAAAAAATCCACACACAATTATTGACTTAGGGGCACATGTCGGGTTTACCTCTGTTTTTTATTCTCTACAATACCCGGACTCTAAAGTTTATTCTGTGGAAGCATCAAAAAAAAATTTCAATATTTTAAAGGAAAATGTCAAAACATTTGAAAATATAACCGCAATAAATAAAGTTATTTATCCTTCAGACGGTCAGATATTATTTGACGACAGTGGTGTTTCATATAATACAAAAATCAGTTCTAAGGGTGATCTTATGGAATCAATCTCTATGAATACACTGATGAATACTTACAATATTGAGAAAATTGATTTGATAAAAATCGACATCGAAGGTGCTGAAAAAGAATTGTTAAAGTCAAATAACAGCTGGCTTGAAATAACAGATAACATTATCATTGAGTTACATCTACCGTATGATATTGATGAGCTTAAAAGTGATCTAGGAAACTTTGATTTCAAAATTATAACTCCCAATAAAGAAAACGGATTAAAGAACATTTTTGCTACAAAGCAGCAGATAGGAGTCTCATAAGAGATGTGAATTAATGTAAAACTGTGAAAACTTTCGATTTCACATCAATAAGAATTGAAATAATCCTGAAATTTTTGCGGAATTTTTCGATTGAACTCTATATGGTCAAATCGTTCCGAATATGGTTCTTTCTGTTTGATTACCTTGCATGGATTTCCTACTGCTATAGAGTTGGAAGGAATATCCTTAGCCACCACAGATCCTGCTCCGATTACAACATTATCACCAATCTGGACGCCGGGCAAAATCACAGAATTGGCTCCCACAAAAACATTGTTTCCAATGCGTATCGGTCGGATTTCATCATGCATCGAATGATCATTATGATTGTGATTGGAAGAAATAATGGCTGTCCCGGCACCAAACCCGACATTATGCCCGATTTCCAGTCCCATGTTGGCCTGAATGTAAATCCCGATATTATCTCCCGGGTCGGTCAGGATTCCGGTTTTGATCTTATGGGGTTGACCGATTTTAGAAGTAAAATGTACCGGCCATGTTGCGTCCCGGTTAATCCCTAAAATTTTCTGTGGAATTACATAGGAAAAAAAAAGATAATAATAAGAAATGTATCCGTACTTCGGACGATAATAGTCCGGGTAAGCCCAATTTACCAGCCAGCCGAACAATAGAAAATCGAACTTCTTTTTCCAACTAACTTTTTTATACTTTGACATTCTTTTTCAGATTAAATAAAACCACGAACAATAATACTAAATATCCGATCCCTGATAGGATGGAAAAAATCCATATGCAATATAGAAAATCATTTTTCAGCACACCAAAATATAACCCGATGAAATTTACCAGCAACAAATAGATGTTGAAAATAAGCGAAAATTTATTCTTATTCAACACTACTACGATTGATGCAATCGGGTTCATGGCACTTCTTGCCAAGATCCAAAAAGATAAAGCCAAAATGTAGCTTCCAATTCCTTCCCAGCTGCTGTGTAAAAATAAATCAAGCAGGTAAATTCCCACTGTGTTTATAAACAGCACAAAAGCTAAAATTATCACAACATTAGAAAAAATAATTCTGTATGTTAAATCCAGCAATGCTTTTTTATTGGAATTATTGAGTGAAACCGCTTTTTGAAAATAAACCCTGGATACAGAGCCCGACAGTAAAACCAAAGGAGTTGACAAAATTTTGAATGCCATTGCGTATATTCCGATTTCTGCTTTTGTGAAATACATAACTGTCAAAATAGGCAGGATATTATTTGCCAATACATTGATGGAGTCGGACGGATATGTATACTTTACTATTCCAAAATGTTCCCTCACACTTTGTTTAAGCAACGGAATATCTACTTTCCCTAGCCTTCCTTTGGAAACGCGGGCATTGTACACAAAAGAGATTACCAAGCCCACTAACCATCCGTAGATCAATCCGTTTCCAATCCATCCGACAAAATAAAATATTGCTTGAAAGATCACTGAAAAAACGGAAGCTAAAACAAATGCCGTTGACATTTGTTTAAATAATTTGAATTTGGTAAATAGCGCGTTCTGCGTATTGTTCCAACCGGTCAGAACCGCCCCCACTCCACAAAGTAACAGAACGAAATAAGTCAAATCAACATTTACCAGATTCATTCCTTTAACCAGACACAAAATGCAAACGAACAATGCCGTAAAGGCAAAGGAAATCCAAATAATACCACTAAAAAGATTCCGGATTTCCGTGCTTCCTTTTTGCAAAATCATCACATTATCTAACCGAAAAGAAGCCAAAACCGGAAGAATCATAACATAGCTCAAAAAAACGTTATAGACCCCGTAATTATCCGGCCTGTAATAGTTGGCAAGGAATATCCCCCCGATGGTTAAAACGGTCTTTGAGATGGTGTTCCCCGCAAGCAAAGAAAGGACGCCCCTGAAATTTTTAGTTTGAAACTGTTTTATATTAATCCTCAAGCCTGGTCAATTGTTCAACAAAACTACTAAAATTAGAATTGTGAAGTTAGAAATCGGATTTTAAGTTCTGATTTTTCGACTTTCTATTCATAGCTTTGCGGGTTATGAAAAATATCAAACACATTTTCTTTGACCTGGACAATACGCTTTGGGATTACAGGCGAAATGCGAAAATTACTTTAGAAAAATTATACGAAGAATTCCAGATAGAAAAAACATACGGATTTTCTTTTGAAGAGTTTCATCCGTTTTATCATGAAAGCAATGAATCCCTCTGGGCAGGATTACGCGATCAGAAAGTAACAAAAGAAGATTTAAGAGCCCGGCGCTTTCCGGAAGCGTTCCAAAATATGGGTATCGAAAATCCTGAATTTGCTTTGGATTTTGAGGAAAGATTTGTTGATGAAGTTACGGATTCCAATCACATCGTGGAAGGAACTGAGGAAATACTCAATTATCTAAAAGACAAATACACTTTACATATACTTTCCAATGGTTTTGAAGAAGTTACGTATAGGAAAATCGAAAACAGCATCATCAGTAATTACATAGAAACCATCTCAACTGCAGAAGGAGCAGGAGCCCCAAAGCCTGACCCAAAGGCATTCCAAACTGCCTTAGACATTTCAAAAGCATCCAGGGAAGAATCGCTTTATGTAGGTGATGACTGGATCGCCGATATGGTTGGCGCCACCCGGTTTGGAATGAAGGCCATTTTTTTTAATCCTTTAGATGAAACTCACGATTGGATCCCTGATGTACCAATAATTGATAAATTGATTGAACTGAAAAATTATCTTTAATAAAAATCCCGAAAAATTATATTTCCGGGATTTTTCATAAAACACGTATCAATCAACGGCTGAGTTTTTTAAGGGTTGACAATGTTATTTCTTGATTAACTTTATCGTTTCTTCTCCTTTATCGGTTTTCACTTTAGCAACATAAACTCCGGACGGAAAAGATGCAACATTTAATTCTGAATTTTTTCCGCTTACTTTTTGATTCAAGACTTCCTGCCCTGTCATATTGTAAATAGTGATCGATTCTATATTGTTATTAGACATAAAATTCACCGTATTGCTTATTGGGTTGGGGAAAACCGATGTTTGATTATAACTTGTCAGTTCCTCCACTCCCATACTGTTTGCATCAATGAGCAAATCAAAAGCGGCTCCTTCGGGCATATTTGAAATATCTTCGGTATAAATAGCCCATTTAGACCCATTATACCAGGCACCCAAAACTTTATCCAAAACCACATTTGTATCATCTCCGACAACTCCCCAATTATGTGTAAATACAAATTTTGCATTTGGATTGTTGTTTAAAAGGGGGAAGTCTATAAGAGTGTAATTTCCGAAAGTGTTACTTACAGTAGCTTGATGCCTGTACCCTGTTACATTTGCTGCGCCATCAGTAGCGACAAAATAAGAGCTCGGAACAGACACGTTTGTCAATTGCTCATCATAAATGAGCCAATTAGGAGTCGAATAAAAAAGCCCTAGATTTTTATTAACTCTTTCAGTTATAAAGACATGTGTAAGAACTACATTTTTGGATGGGTTCCCATTTAACAATGGATTATCGATCGTTGAGTAATTTAAGGTATTGCCTGTATTTGCATCATGCTGAAACGAATAAGCATCATCCGCAACGTAAACAAAATACTTTGTGTTTGGAGTCATACTTGTAATGTCTTCGTTGTAAATCATCCATTTTCCAAAGGTTGAGTTATAATACACTCCGGTCATTTTATTGTTGTAAGTATCTTCATACAAATGAGATACGATCAGTCTGGCCGAGGGGTTATTGTTCAACAAAGGATTGTCGATGATTGTCGCGTCTGTTACAATATTTCCTACGGTAGCAGTATGAGCGAAAAATCTGTCTTGTGCATTCAGCACTAACAAAAAAAGTAAAATAAGAGTTGTCAGAATTGTTTTCATATTTGTAAATTTTATTTATTGAAATATAATTTCTACGTTTCGGTCATTTGGATTTCCCGGTTCACTGATTTCGATTGAAATAAAATCTTCATTCAATTCGTATTTTCTGACCAAAATGGTTTTGATTAGCATGGCTCTGAATTCCGACAAATCGGCAGCGTCTTCATCGGATTCCACGTGAGCATTGATGACTGAACGCATTCCGGGATTTTCATTCAAAATATTTCCGGCTTTGTCCAAATCAGGAATTTTATTGGTGGTCAAAGACATTGCATTTTTTTCAAAGATGGCTTGGGTAATTAGAATTGTGCTTTTACCTGAGGTGTAGCTGTTATTATCTGAATTGGAACTCTCTTTCCCTCCTTCTCCTGACTTTTTCTCTTTTTTACCTTTTTTATCGGGGCTTCCTTCTGCGGTATCAAAAACGGCATCGGTTGCTTTTTCGGTATATTCGGTCGATTTTTTTTCGACCTTTTTCTCCAAAGCGTTGCCTGCAGCATCAGCAGCCTTATCAATTAACTTGTCAAAAAATTGCGCTTTGCAGGGGATGAAACATCCCCAAAACAAAGCAAGTACAACATAAAGTTTCATTTGCAATTAAGTTTTAGTTTCTGTAAAATTCCAAAGTCCCGGAAAGCGTCCCCGGATTGCTAAATGCACCCACATTCAGATTTTCGTAGATAACCGGATCTTCTAAATTTGGTTGAAGTACAATCCCGGACAGATCAACCGTTACTTTATTTCCTGTCACAACCAGAGTAAGTGTACCCGAAGTATCGGAAGACGAATATTCAAACAAACCTCCGTTCCTGATTTCGGTGATATTCATCCAGATATGGGCAGGATTTGTATCATCCTGGTCTTTTACCAATGTATAAGTAGTTGTTTGGGAAGGCAATTCACTAATATTGAAAAATGTAGAAAATGTCTTCAGGTTATTATTACCATCATTTGCTCCTATATAATGTGTACCCATTGCAGATGCCCATCCGCACTGACCATTAATTTTGTACTGCTCCCCTCCGGCGGTAAGTGTTATATTTGCTATGCCCGCTACGGAAGGATTGTTGTTATCATCGTTACTTGAACTATCATCGCTATTGCTGCAAGCGATAAATGCCGATACTACGAATAGTAAAAAAATAATTTTCTTCATTGTTTGAGGTTTTAAATTTTATTCAGACAAAGTTTCCCTTATTTTGACATTCAAAAAACAGCAAATAGACCAACGACATTTTTAATAGACGAGCAGCAACTATTTCTTATTTCTGATTGAAATTTGCTTTATCTTTGAGTGAAACTAACCCTTGACATGAAGTCTTTTAAGTGTGTTATTGTTGATGATGATGAAATTGACAGATTGACTGTGGTTTCTTACGTTAAGAAATTTCCACAGTTTCAGATTCAGGGAGTCTATTCTTCTGCCGAAGAAGTTTTAAAAAACATTCGGGACGGGCAAGTGGATGTTTTATTTATGGACGTAGATATGCCCGGAATTTCAGGATTGGAACTTCGGAAGAAATTAAAAGAAATTCCCGTTGGGATTTTCATCACATCTTATCCCGAACATGCAGTCGAAAGCTTTGAGCTCGAAGCTTTAGATTTCATTGTAAAACCGCTGAAACTTGACCGGTTTACACAAACGGCAGCCCGAATTGAAAAGTTCATGGAAATTCAGGAAAAAGTAAATCTTTTTGAAAGCAGTCTCGGTGGAGATACTATTTACATCAAGGAAGGACACGATCAAATCAAAATTAAATTGCATGATATCTTATATCTGGAAGCGCTAAAAGATTATACTTTAGTGGTTACTTCGCAAAAGAGACATTGTGTACTTTCGAATTTAGGTATGCTTTTAAAAGAATCGTATTTTCAATCTTTCATCAGGGTTCACAGGAGTTTCGCGGTTCAAAAACAGTATATAAATAAAATTACGGCACAGGATATCCTGTTAAACAATGATGTTGCCATTCCGGTTGGGAGGACTTTCAGAGACAATCTAAAATCTATTTTATGAAAGGTTTCTGGACATTATGGATTGTTTTATGCCTGGTACAGCAATCATTTTGTCAAAATGCCGAACAACTAAAAATAGATTCACTCGAGCTGGTTTTAAAAACACAAAAGAATTCTATCGAAAAGTGCAATACGCTCAACGAAATTTCTCGTAATTGTTATATGCTGAATCCGGATTTAGGAATAAAATATGGCAATCAGGCATTGGATTTATCGATTCAATTGAATTATCAGAAAGGAATAGCATCGGCCTATCTCTATCTGGGCAGAAATATTTCAATGAAAGGTGAATACAGCAAAAGTTTGGCATTCTACAACAAATCACAGGATCTGTTTGAGGAACTCGGCAATCAGGATTGCATCATTGGTTTGATTCACCTGAACCGCGGTTCGGTCTATGGAAATCAAAGCAAATTCCCCGATGCACTGGACGAATTTTTTTCTGCCCTGAAGAAATTCGAATCCTGTGAAGCTGAAGAAAGAAGCTTTCGGTCGGCCAATGCCTATCAAAATATAGGCAACATTTACAACTTCACTGAAAATTATGACAAAGCACTGGAAAATTACAACCGTGCCATTGAGTTGTTTCAAAAAATCCCGTCCGAAAAAAATGCAGTCGCGACCAATATAGCGCTGAAGGGCATTGTGTATGATAAACTGAAAAATTATAACCAAGCCATTACAATGTTTGAAGAAGCCGAAAAAATCCTGGCTCCGCTTCATGAAACGACCTTGCTCGCATTTGTGAAAAATTGGAAAGGGTCGGCTTATTTGGGTTTGAATGAATTTGAGCAAAGCATAAAAATATCAAGCGAAATTCTAAAAACCGTTCAGGAATTAGGGGACCAGGAATTGCTTGCCACCACGTACCAAAACATTGGGGTTGCTTATTTAAAAAGAGCGGAAATAACAAAATCCACTGATGAATTTCAAATGGCTTTTGAAAACATTTCGCAATCATTGTCAATTCATAAAAAAACCAATAACCACGAAGGTTTGATTAAAGATTATAGGTATTTATCGGAATATTATGCGGAATTAAATGATTATAAAAAAAGCCTTGAGGCACATAAATTGTTCAGTATTTATAATGATTCCGTATTTAATTTCAAAAACAAACAATCGCTCCAAAACCTGGAAGACCAAAGAACCATTGAACTGCGGGATAAAGAAATAGAATTAAATAAACTAACCCTGGAGTCCAAAGAACGCCAAAAGTGGTTTTACATCATAGGGATCGGGCTAATGGCAACGATCGGAATAATGCTATTTTACCAAAACCGGCAACGCAAAAAAAACAATGACAAGCTGCTGAAATTAAATTCAGAACTGGATGCCGCAAACAAAACCAAAATTCGTTTTTTGGGAATCCTGAACCATGATTTGAGAAGTCCCGTTTCTAAATTGATTCATTTTCTTCATCTTCAAAAGGAAAATCCAGAATTGCTGGATGAGGAGACCAAATTGAGAATGGAACGGAAAACCATATCATCCGCTGAAAATTTACTCGAATCCATAGAAGATCTTTTGCTTTGGAGCAAAGGGCAAATGGAGAATTTCGAGCCCAATCTCAAGCAAGTTTCCATTAATTCGATTTTTGAAGATTTAGAAAAGTATTTTTATGGTTCCGACATAGAAATTGTTTTTGAAAATCCGCAACATCTGGAAATTTTTACCGATGAAAATTATCTCAAAACCATTATGCGGAATTTGACTCAGAATGCGTTGAAAGCAACAGAATTAATTGACTCCGCTAAAATAAAATGGGAAGCCCGGCGGGAAAACAAAAATATATTCTTATCAATTTCTGATAATGGAAAAGGTGGTTCTGAGGAAAATTTCAAAGCTCTGTTTGATCAAAAAACATCGGTTGGAATTCAATCGGGATTAGGACTGCATCTGGTAAGGGATCTGGCAAAAGCAATTCAGTGTAAAATCAAAATTGATACAAAACAAAATGAAGGAACAATCATTACTTTAATTTTATAGAAATTAAAAAATCCCGCAAAAGAAAAACCTTTAAGCGGGATTTTAATTATTTACAAATCTTTCTCTTAATTCGCTAAAATTGTAACCACATTATTACTCATTTCTACTACGCCACCACTTACATCAAATAAATAAACAAATTCATTCGCGGGTGATTGGGTCAGCTTCCCCGAAACATTGTCAAAATCCACATTCGATTTAGAATGTAATTTGATTTTAACAGTCCCTTTGTCTAAAGAGGAAACAATAGGAGCGTGGTTGTTGAGCATCTGGAATTCACCATCCTTTCCGGGAACGGTAACCGAATCTACTTCTCCGTCAAAAATAACATGTTGTGGTGTTATGATGTGTAATTTCATTTCAATAAATTTTTGGTATCAGGAATCAAGACAAAAGTATCAGGAAAATCTTGATACCGGATACTTGCTACCTGTTACGAGGTTTAAGCATTAACTTCTGCCAACATTTTCTCTCCGGCTTCGATCACATCTTCGATCGTTCCTTTCAAGTTAAATGCCGCTTCCGGATACTGATCAACTTCACCATCCATGATCATATTGAACCCTTTGATGGTATCTTTGATATCAACCAAAACCCCGGGATTACCTGTAAACTGCTCCGCAACGTGGAACGGCTGGGACAAGAAACGCTGAACTTTTCTCGCACGGTAAACAACCATCTTATCATCTTCGGAAAGTTCTTCCATCCCTAAGATAGCGATGATATCCTGAAGCGCTTTGTATCTCTGTAAAATTTCTTTAACTCTTTGTGCACAACGGTAATGTTCTTCTCCCACAATTTCCGGAGTCAAAATCCTTGAAGTTGACTCTAACGGGTTTACCGCCGGGTAAATACCCAAAGAAGCAATTTTTCTATCCAATACGGTAGTCGCGTCCAAGTGGGCAAAAGTTGTTGCAGGCGCCGGGTCTGTCAAGTCATCCGCAGGTACATAAACTGCCTGTACGGATGTGATTGATCCTTTTTTAGTTGAAGTAATACGCTCTTGCATAGAACCCATTTCTGTCGCCAAAGTTGGCTGGTAACCCACCGCAGACGGCATACGGCCTAAAAGTGCCGATACTTCAGAACCTGCCTGTGTAAAACGGAAGATATTATCAATGAAGAAAAGTACGTCACGTCCTTGGCCTGAACCATCACCGTCACGGTAATATTCAGCCAGTGTCAATCCGGACAAAGCCACACGCGCACGTGCTCCCGGAGGTTCATTCATCTGTCCGAATACGAAAGCAGCTTTTGATTCTTTCATCAGTTCTTTGTCAACTTTAGACAAATCCCATCCGCCTTCTTCCATTGAATGCATAAATTCGTCACCATATTTGATGATGCCTGCTTCCAACATCTCACGAAGCAAATCATTTCCTTCACGGGTCCTTTCACCTACTCCGGCAAATACGGATAAACCTCCGTGGCCTTTTGCGATATTGTTGATTAGCTCCTGAATCAATACGGTTTTACCAACTCCCGCACCACCGAACAAACCGATTTTACCACCTTTTGCATAAGGTTCAATCAAATCGATTACTTTGATACCGGTAAATAAAACTTCTGATGAAGTTGATAAATCTTCGAATCTCGGAGCAGGGCGGTGAATTGGCAATCCACCTGTTTTGTCTACATCTCCCAGTCCATCAATGGCATCTCCAACTACATTAAAAACCCGGCCGTTGACAGCTTCACCAATCGGCATCGTAATAGCGCCTCCTATTTCAACTACTTCCTGGCCTCTTTGCAATCCGTCTGTACTGTCCATTGCGATACAACGTACAGTATCTTCTCCGATATGCTGCTCCACCTCCAATATTAATGAGTCCTTTCCGGCTCTTGGGATGGCCAATGCGTCATAAATTTGAGGTAAACTTTCTGCGTTTTCAAACACAACGTCGATTACGGGTC
>CAZKOC010000050.1:3459-11735 GCA_964554275.1 uncultured Weeksellaceae bacterium | reverse complement strand
TGCGAAAGCGGGAGAGTAGGTCGCCGCCTGTCTTTTATTATAAAAATCCTCATTCCAAAAGAATGGGGATTTTTTTATATCTTGGTTTTTTATTAAGTAAGTGTTATACTTTATATTGGAAGCAGGGATAGCTGGATAGCTCGGGATTTCATTTATTATGGCTTACTAATTCATGAAACAGTTAAGATTTATCAGCCACTATGAAAATCAGAACTACATTTTACCTCAATTAGAATCATGAATTAATGTATTTATAGCGAAATCTTTGATCAAATGGTTTTAATTTAATAAATGAATTGGGTAGGAAGCGAATTTGAATTTGACGATATTAATACACAACGTAAGGGTTGTATTCTATAAGTTCGGGTTTTCCAAAATCGAAATCCATTAACTCATAATCTCGGTTGTCAAATGTGTTGGTTTTGAAGATATTATCTCCTAGTCCCGGTATGTTGTTATACCATGCAAATGACAGCTGAAAATTGCTGAATATCAGGTAGTCGTTGGTAAACATAACACCGACTCCTACTTTTGCATATATCTTACTGTCAATGAGTTTTTCACCTTCGTTACTGATTAATCCTAAAGAGGAAGTTAGAAAGGGTGAGATGCGAAACCCCAAAAGTTCATAAGGTGAATAAGATTGGATCTGAATATTTGTAAGCAATTTGTTTGTTCCGATCACATCTCGACTGTAGAAACCGCTAATTCCCAAAGGATCATTTTCATTTAAGGTTAAGCGGTCGCCTCTAGAGTCTGCTCTATTATTACCTATGATGAGATTGGTTGAAACAAAATTTCTAAATTTCCAACGACTCCAGCTCATAAGCCTTGTAAAATAATTGACCCTTAATGAAAATACAGATTGTTCTGTTTTATTGTCTTTAAGAAAACCTCCATATTGTGCTTCAAACCCAAAATAACCAAGTCTGTAATAATTCCCCATTTTAAATCCACCCGCGAGATAAAAGCGGCTTCTGTCATTTTTATTTTGCAAACCCGCGGTGATTCCATATGACATACCTATTGGTATATCTTCCACTATATCATAATTTCTGATAAATCTATCCTGTACGAAGCTTCTTTGCGAAATTCCAACCCCGAAAAGATAAAATTCTTCATCAGAATAAAAGTCAACAGGGTCTAAATCCATCTCTGGGCTTCTTTGGTAATCAACCTTAAAGTAGCGTCCCGAAATGATTAAATTATTTAACCGTTCGGCCAGTGTATTTTCTTCATTGAATAATCTGATTGCATATCCGCCCCAATAATCCTGCAGGTTATATTTAAAATTTTGAGCAATAATCCCTTTGTCGTTTGGTATTGAGTCCTGAAAAGACCTTTGTCCTACATAAATACCCCCTGCCCAGCGGGTAAGTGGTGAAAAGAATCTCCTCTGCAGTGAAATCCCTTTTGTGTAGTCATTCTCTTCATTGCTGTAGTAGCCTACACTGAAACTGATGAATGTCTTTTGTATGTTTGGAATAGTATAACGGGTTTGAAACCGGTATTTTCCTGTTTCGAAATTTTGTCTGTATCGATTGTCAAAATCATGTCCCAGTCCCATAAAATTCCTTTCCCTCAAACTTACTCCGACTTTACTTCCTGAATAGGTAAGATTTGGAACAATCGTCCAGGAATCGAGCGTTCGTACAAATAAATCAATACTATCTGAATTTTCTTCTACGGGAATGGTTTCTATTTTGACTCTTCTAGTAAATCGCTGACTTCTGATTAAGCGTTCAGACTCAAGTATTTTCAGGGAATCAAGGGCATCTCCTTCTTTAAGAAGCAAATAATTCCTTATTACGAATTTTTTAGTTTTAGCATGTAAAGCATTTCCTGTTTTTTCTAAAAAAGAATTGGGTATTTCTGTGGAATCTGTAAGGGAATAACCAAATGGATCATGCGTGGTTATGTATATATTTCTTATGATTTTTCCTTCGACATCCTTAAATGATTTTTGAGATTCTCCAAATCTATCTGTTGTTGCTTCCGCTTTTTTTGTTTTGGGATTTCGGATGAATAATCTATGAACCAGCCTGTTGAATTTACTCCTCTCTTTATATCGTTCCAAAGATTCGAGAAACTTATCATCTTCTTTGGAAATAGTATCTCTGACAGATGTACTATCTTTTACAGGCTTAATTTGAGAGAATACAGAATGATTCAGAAATAGAAACGCCAGACATAAAATTAAAGTGAAAGTCGTATTCTTCATAAAGAACTTTGTCCACATAAAATTATAATTATCTATGAGCTTAATTTTGTAATGTTCATCCACATTTTCAAATCTAATCATAAAAAAACAATTTTTCAATCAGAATAATTTGTACATTCGAATTTGATTTTCAAATAATTAACACATATGAAACGAACATTTATTTATTGCGGGATTGTGATTCTTCTTTCTGGATTCACACAAGCCCAGAATTTCAGGCTCACATCAGAGCATTCAAATTCAGTGGAGTTTGTCCACGAATTAAATCCTTTTGAGAGGAATTCAATCCAAATCAATGGGAATGGCTATCATAATTTTGGATTAACACATAAAGTTCTGACTTCAGAAACAGGAGCTCCTGCTTTGCCGTTTTTTTCGCAGGCGGTATTGATTTCAAATAAAGGGAATGTGTCTTATGAGCTCCAGCATGATGGTTTCTATGATATAGAAAATATAGAGATCGCGCCATCTAAAGGAAACCTGAAAAGAAATGTAAACCCCGATACTGTTCCTTATACATTTGGGGAAGCTTATAGCGAAGATGCTTTTTATCCGGGTGAATTATCTACGATGAGTGATCCTTATATTTTGAGAGATACCCGCGGTGTTACGGTTTCACTATATCCCTATCAATATAACCCGGTTCAGAAAAAATTAAGGGTTTACAGTAATTTGAGAGTAGTGGTTAATACGAATTTTACTCAAACCGGCATCAATGAAATTCAGAGAGCCAACTCGTTTAAATCTTCAGTGTTTGATGATATTTATACTCATCATTATCTGAATCCTTCAGCCGAACCTGATTACAATCCTGTTTCAGAAACAGGTTCCATGCTTATCATCACAGATGCTTCTTATGTAAATGAACTGAGCCGGTTAATTGACTGGAAAAATCAATCAGGGATAAAAACCATTATAGCAACTACCTCGGAAACGGGTACTACTGATACTGCGATCAAAGGTTTTATAGAAGATTATTATGAAAATAACCCGGACTTGGTTTTTGTACTATTGGCAGGAGATTCAGACAAAGTAGCTTCTCATACTTATGGAGATTCCGGTTGGGAAGAACTATGGAGTGACAGCTACTATGGGCAGTTGGAAGGTGGAAATAATGATTTCTATCCCGAATTGCTTGTGGGAAGATTGTCAGGAAATGCAGCTCAAATTGGCGTTATGGTAGAGCGGATTTTAGAATATGAAAAAAATCCATTGGAAGGTGATTGGATGAAAAATGCAATTGGGATTGGTTCCAATGAAGGGGGTGGTTTTGGAAATGATGGCGAATCTGATTATCAGCATTTAAGGAATATGAGAACCCAATTAAAGGATTTCGGGTATTCAGATGTATATGAATTCTATCAAGGTTCTCAGGGAGGAGAAGACGCGCCGGGGGAACCTACTCCAACAATGATCAATAATGCTTTGAATGAAGGAGTTGGTTTATTCAATTATACAGGGCATGGGTGGTTAGATGGTATGTCAACCGGAAATTATACCTCTAATGATGTTGAGAATGCTACAAACAACGGGAAATATCCGTTTGTGATTTCAGTTGCCTGTAACAATGGAACTTTTGTAGGGGAAACCACCATAGGTGAGGTATTTTTACGTGCAACGCATAATGGCAGCCCAGCCGGAGCCATTGGATTTGCAGGTTCTTCTATATTAATGTCCTGGGCTCCCCCAATGGAAACTCAGGATGAAATGACCAATATCTTGACAGAAGTATATGAGAACCATAAAAATATAACACTGGGCGGACTATTTTATAATGGACAAATCGGTATGTTGACAGAATATAATTCTAATGGAACAGCCAAGGAAGTTATGCAAACCTGGATATTGTTCGGAGATCCGTCTACTATATTCAGATATGATGTAACACAGGAAATCACTGCACAACATTCGGAAATGATAGCTGACACAGCATTTGAATTCCAGGTATCTGACTGTAACGCAGAGGGAGGTTTGGCAACATTAAGTCAGGATGGCGTTATTTTGGGCAAAGCAAATATATCAGGCGGAGAGGCTACTATAGAACTAACCGAAACCCTTGATTCAGCAGGGAATTCTCCTATCCTTACCATTACAAAACAAAACCATGCACCTTATCAGTCAGAAATAGAAATGGGTGCCATGGGTATTGAAGATGCTAGTTTAAATATGGTAAATATTTATCCTAACCCGGCAAAAGATGTTGTAAACATTAGCTGGAACAACAACCAAAAAATCACTCAGATAGAATTGAGAGATATGACGGGCAGGTTATTGTTAAGTAATAAATTGACGAGCAATACATCAAATTCTCATCAAATCAATGTATCAGCTTATCCGAAAGGAACTTATGTGCTGACGTTTAAAATGGACGGAAAAACGAACAGTAAAAAATTAATTATTAAATAATTTATCTATTTAAATAAAAATTCAAAAGCCATTCTTTGTTTAGGGAATGGCTTTTGCTTATATGGCAATTATGAAAGCAATTATATTCAGCCTGTTTATAATATTATTTTTAAACGCTTGTTCTGTCAATCTACCCAAAACTGAATTGATGGAAAATCGGGAAATACAAGGCTTTGGATTTGTCTTAGAAAAAGAGGGTTGCTATTTATTGCAAACGGCAACAGAAGAATTTTATCCGGTTAATTTAGAAGAAGCACTTCTTATAGATGGTTTGAGGGTTAAATTTACCTACACTCACATAACTTCTCAACTCCCTCATAACTGTGCTCAGTTCAAGCCTGTAGAAATCAAAGAAATAATTCCATACAGGAAATGACAACATATTCAGATTTGGATTAAATTTGGTAAAAACTAACAGAAAAATGATACGAAAATATATACCCAATAGTATTTTACGGCAAGTATTATTCTTATTCACCGCTATGTTGATGCTCGTACTTGTTTTGTATAATCTATCAGCTTTTATCCCCGGTTTTTTGGGTGCATTTTGTTTGTATGTTTTATTAATCCACCCGTTGAGATGGATGATTTATAAATGGCGGATGAAACGTTTGCTGGCTGTCATTTTGCTTATGCTGACAAGCATTATTATCATTGCGGCACCTCTTTACTTTCTCATCAATATGTTGACTGATAAAGTAGCTATCGCCCTCAATAATAAAGAAAAAATTCAGCAGGATGTACAAACCGCGGTTGAGAAAATACAATCCTCATTAGGTGTCGATATTTTAGAACAAATCAATTTTTCAGATGTAACTTCCATTGGGATTAAGATTATTCAGGAAGTACTCAATACATCTATCAATAGCTTGATCCAGTTGGGTATAGCATATCTGATTCTCTATTTTATGCTGATGAACTACCGTAAAATGGAAAACTGGTTTTATGATAATATTCCTCTAAAGACCGAGAACCTTATCATCCTGAACAAAGATCTTCGTGATCTGGTTATTTCCAATGCGGTTGGAGTTCCTGTAGTTGCTGTACTTCAGGCAATAGTAGCTTATATAGGATATTTGATTTTTGGCTTAGATGGGGCATTTGCCTGGTTTATATTGACTATTTTTGCCGCAATGGTGCCGGTACTTGGAGCAGCCTTGGTTTATGTTCCCGCAGGGATCTTTATGCTGGCAAATGGTGATACGACAAACGCCTATTTATTACTTGCTTATTCTTTTATAGTGGTTGGCCTGGCAGACAATATATTTCGCTTCTGGACCCAGAAAGTCATGGCAGATGTACATCCGCTGATTACAATATTCGGAGTGATTTTAGGAATCAATGTATTTGGATTTATCGGAATCATATTCGGCCCCATTTTACTTTCTCTTGTAATTTGGATGTTCAGGATTTATAAATTAGAGTTTTCAAACCAAACGGAAACTAAACCTGATAATCACAAAGAAGCATTGTAGGCTATATCTTTTTCGGTTGATATTCAGTAAATAGTAAAATAAATCGTATTTTTGTTTCACTAAAAAATCCTGATGATATTTTTATTATTCAGTTTTTTGGGGGTCATTTTAGGTCAATTGCTTTTCTGCCACCGGATTTTAATTAGCGTTCTGCAATTAAAATCCACTTGAAGTGCAACAATGCCTCTAATTGCACCCCCTTTTTTATTATAAATTTAGAATTTTTGATTAGCTTCATAATTAAACTTCCAGCTTCCAGCATCTTACCTCCATCTAAATTTATCCTCCGACTCGTTTGACTTTAAATCCTTTATCTTTTAAAAATTGCATGATTTTATCCCGGTAATCGCCCTGGATGATAATTTTTTCGTCTTTGAAGCTTCCGCCTACGCTCAATAATTTTTTGATTTCCTTAGCCAATTGTTTGAAATCTTCATCGGCGCCTGTATAACCTTCCAAAATGGTCTGTGGTTTTCCATTTCTCTTTTCGTATTTGCAGATGATGGGTTCATCCTGTATCCACAGCTCATTTTCGGGTTCTGTAACTTCCTTTTCGTCGGGAATATGATCGGGAAATAATTTTTTTAGTTGATCCTGTAAATCCATATTTCAAAATTAAATAAAATCATTCTATTTTTGATGTAAATATTTTCTTTATGAATTTAAGTTTTTGGGAATTGGAAACCTACTTCCGGAATGTAGATTTTACCGTTATCGGGAGTGGAATTGTCGGACTGAGCACGGCTTACCATTTAAGATTGAATCATCCAAAAGCCAAAATTATAGTTCTGGAGAAAGGAATGTTACCCGAAGGGGCAAGTACCAAAAATGCGGGATTTGCCTGTTTCGGGACTTTGTCCGAAATACTTTGGTATCTCGAATCAAACCCTGAAGATGAAGTTTATAAATTGGTTGAAAAGCGATATAGGGGATTGCAAAAATTACGCTCGCTCATTTCTGATGAAAAGATGGATTACCATCAGCATGGTGGATTTGAAATATTTCGGGAGAATGATAAGGAATTGATGGAGAATAGTTTAGCAAATATAGATAAAGTCAATTCCTGGATAAAACCTATCTTCGGTCAAAATGTATTTAATCTTTCAGAACGGAATTTTGGATTTGAAAATACGATCGGGATGATTGAAACCAGATTTGAAGGATATATCCATACCGGGAAAATGATGAAAGCCTTTATGAAGCTGGTCGTTTCCAATGATATTTCGATTTTGAATAATATAGAAGTAGAGCAAATTAACGATTCTCAAAATAAAGTAGAATTGGAGTTACAGAACGGGTTCCGATTCAAATCAAAAAAAGTACTTTTATGTACCAATGCTTTTACGCGACAGTTATATGATTTAGACGTAATCCCTGCTCGTGCACAGGTTTTGGTGACGAGACCCATTGAGAATTTAAAAATAAAAGGTTGTTTCCATATGGATGAAGGATTTTATTATTTCCGAAATATAGAAAACCGAATTCTTTTTGGAGGTGGACGGAACCTGAATTTGGAAGGTGAAACTACAAATGAGTTCGGATTGACGGAACAAATTCAAAATCAACTGGAAACCTATTTGCGTGAAATCATTCTTCCTGATCAGGAGTTTGAAATCGACCATCGATGGAGCGGAATTATGGGAATGGGATCTCATCGTAGTCCGATTGTCAAACAACTGTCCGAAAACGTTTATTGTGGAGTTCGCCTTACGGGAACCGGGATCGCAATCGGGACTCTGGTAGGCGAGGAATTGGCGGGGTTAATCGATTATTCGTAGAGATGGAATACACTCCGTCTTTTTTAGTTATTCACTTTTACTTTGTTTTATAATCTTCCGAAATAAACGATCTAACTTTTTCTCTGCCTTTTTGGAAGTAGGGAACCAAATATGATCCCATTCTAACCGGCTGCCATTCATATCTTCACTACCATCTGACGTTTTTTTATTCCAGTCGGCAGGATCCAGATCGTATATTTTTGTTACTACTCCGCTACAAGTTTCGGCAATATCAAAATACCTATACCAAATACCTGGGTAAGCCCAATCTGCCTGCCCGAAGTGGAATTCAAAAGTGTAGCTTTCAATGAGACATTCTACAGGAAAAATGTGTTCTATTTTTTCAAAATAAACTTCTTTTGTATCTTTTTCTTTAGTTTCTTTTATATAAGCCAT
>CAZKOC010000050.1:0-3359 GCA_964554275.1 uncultured Weeksellaceae bacterium | reverse complement strand
TTGTGCGACATTCCCGCTTCCGGAATAATAAATATTTCCCAGATAAAACATGGCTTTCACATGGCCTTTTTCAGCAGCTCTTTCAAACCAGTGAACGGCTTGTGAATGATTTTCCTCACCATAAATACCTGCTAATTGTTCATAACCCAACATATACATGGCTTTGTTATTGCCATTTTCTGCGGATTTTTTAAGCCAGTAATCAGAGAGGTTTGATTCATCCAGTGCCAGCGGACTTCCGTATGCGATGGATAGTTTAAACATGGCTTCCGAATCCCCTTTTTCTGCCTGTTTTTTATAAGTTTCCACAGCTTTTTCCTGAAAACAGGCATCGTTCTTTTCTTCGTTGCTGCTATAAAAGAAAGCCAACCGGATCATAGCGTCCGGATTTCCTTTTTGAGCGGCTTTTTCAAACCACTGTTGCGCTTGTTTATAATCTTGGGGTACGCTTAATCCCTCTTCATACAAAATGCCCAAAGCAACCATGTTTTCAGGACGGTTTTCTATGTCATATTGTATGAACTCCAATGCTTTCTGAACCAAATCTTCCTGTAGGTAGATTTCATTGATATAAGCTTCATACAAACATTTTGTATAAAGTTTCAAATTGTTTTCAGTCAAAGTTTTAGGTATTATTTGATCCTTCTCAATGGCAGTAGAAAAATACCTGAGATTCGTATCGAAACTATTGTCATTTCCATTGTCAACGGCTTTTAAGGCTTGTGTCAGGTAGGCTGTATACTCATTTTGCTCTTGGGCGTAAGTGGTAAACGCTCTCAAAAGTATAATAATTAGAAATAGTTTTTTCATCTTTATTTAATTTTGGCACAACCGTCTTTAAATCCGAAATCACATGCTTTTTTGTACCAATACTGGGACTCATCCTTGTATCCGGCATTGCCATACAAAACACCTAGATTGAACATTGCATTGGGATATCCTTTTTTTGCACTTTCTTCGTACCAATAAATAGCTTTCGTAAAGTCTAAAGGGACACCTGATCCCTCTGAATACATAATACCCAATCGATACATGCTAAAGTGATCACCTTTTTCAACTCCTTTGTCATACCAGTATTTTGCTTTTATAAAATCTTGAGTAACTCCGTATCCCTTTTCATATAAGTAACCTAAATCTCCCATTGCCTGAAAATGATTTTTATCTGCAGCTTTTTGATACCATGTTGCTGCTGTCTTATAATCTTTTGTTACGCCATTGCCGGATTCGTGTAGTCTCCCCAGCTGGTACATTGCACCACTATCTCCTTTCCCTGCTCCTTTTTCATACCAATGTTTAGCCAGAGTATAGCTTTGCTCAAGGACTTTTCCAGTTTCATACATCAAACCCAGATAAAACATGGATGCTTTGTCACCCTTTTCTGAGGATTGTTTGAAAAAGTTTACAATTTTAGCAATGTTGGAATCATTGGTTTTGTTCATTATATTATATAAATTCAACATTGCAGGAGAGTGTCCGATTTCTGCTGACCTCATGTACCAGTAGATTGCTTGTTCTTCATCTTTTTCTACTCCGTTGCCATAATAATATATCCTTCCCAAATTATTCATAGCAATTTCATTTCCTAATTCCGAAGCCCTTTCATACCAGTATTTTGAACGTTCATAATTTTGTTCTACGCCTTCGCCGTCATTGTAGATTGCACCTAACGCATTCATCCCGTATGAATTATTTTGAGCAGCGGATTTTTCATACCAATACCTGGCTTTTATGTAATCTTTAGGTACACCGTGCCCGAAATTGTATAGCCTGCCCAAAGAATACATATTGTAGGGGTTATTCTCAATGTCATAATTAAGAAATTGAATAGCTGTTTGAACGAGATCACCCTGTATGGAAAGCTCATTTTTCAATGCTTCAAACAAACATTTGGTATATAAGTCACGGTGTACTTTTGAGAGGGTTTCCGGAGTTACTTTATCTTTTTCCAGCGCAACCGTAAAATATTTTAAATTAGTGGTGAAATTTTTTTCATCATTATCATAAACTGCATTCAAAGCATTGTTTAAAAATTCAGAGTAATTATCCTGAGCTTTTAATATTGAAATTGAAAAAGTAAGGAATAATAAAAAGATTGTTTTTTTCATGATTAAAGCTTTATTATTTATCGACAATATAATCAATAAACCTTATTAAATTCAAATGACAAATTTTCTTCGTTATGGTTTATTGTATTATCTTCTATGTTTTTTGTGAATGAACAGGAGGTTATCAAAAGTGTGAAAATGACGATTAAATAGTTTTCATTTTGAATTGTTTTAGACAATTATATTGTTAATATTCAGATCTTATTTTGGATAAAAAAGCCAGAAAATAAACATGCATACTTGCAATAGAAGCATATTGTTCTTCCGTGTAGTGAAACGTAATGGCTTCCTGTGTTCCTTTTATGATTACTTTTTGCTTTTGCCTTTCCACACGCATATCCCTGATGTCTTCCCACTTGATTGTTTTACTTTCGGTTTCTACACTGTTATATGTGAATTGCGCCGGAACATCCATATTATAGGCTTCTTTCATATAACCGTTAATTTTATCAAGAAAAGGTTTTATGTCCCAATCAAATTTGCTGATGACTAAACGGTATCCGACATCATAAGCTAATTCTCTATCCGTTGACAGGTGCACCGGAATATCCCATAGACCGGAAAGGTAATCACAGTAAGTTTCCATATTCTCTGAAGTAAGAGATTCAGGTGATGGTCTGTTTGTGGCTTCGCAAAAGATCCTGTAATCTTCCTCGCTGATATTGTTTTTGGAGATATAAAAATCTTTTGTTTCCTCAACAGATATCATATATTCATTGACTATTTCTCCTGTTTTCTCAAAGTTCTGCTTGTTGAAGTGGCTGGAGAGTGATTCTTTATCTTTAAATATCAGATAACCGTCTTCCAAATATTCATCCTTGACAAGATAAATAGTATCTGAAGAACCTTTCACGAAATCAAAGCCCATTTCCAAGTTTAGTTGCTGTGCATTGAGCAATAGCGACAGAAATAAAGTATTTAAAAATATTATAAATTTCATAAAAAGTATCTTTAAACACAAAGATAATGGCCGCAAGCATTAAAAACTTGTATCAAAACGACATTTACATAAACTTAAAATGCAAATTGAGAGGCATCAAACCGGGAAGGAGTAGTATCTAAGTATGTTTTGAAGGTTCTGTACAAATCAGACTGGTCATAAAAACCATATTTGTAGGTAAGTTCAGTCCAGGATTTTTCAGGATGGGCAATTTTGTCTTTTATCAAAAAATCAAATTTATGCAGCTGGTTGAGTTTTTTTAAAGAAATCCCTATTTCTTCCAGGAAAATTCTTTCGATCTGGCGAATGGAGAG
>CAZKOC010000049.1:0-11743 GCA_964554275.1 uncultured Weeksellaceae bacterium | reverse complement strand
GTCTAAACATTTGCTTCTTCAATTACCCAATCATAGCCTCTTGCTTCGAGTTCCAACGCCAGTTCCTTTCCCCCCGATTTGATGATTTTCCCATCATTCAAAACATGAACAAAATCCGGAACGATATAGTCCAGCAATCTCTGATAGTGGGTAATAACCAACACCGCATTGTTTTCATTTTTGAAAGCGTTGACACCATCAGCCACGATTCTCAAAGCGTCAATATCCAAACCTGAGTCCGTTTCATCTAAAATTGCCAGTTTCGGATTGAGCATCATCATCTGGAAAATTTCATTTCTCTTTTTCTCACCTCCCGAAAAACCTTCGTTCAGAGAGCGTGAAAGAAAGTCTTTCCGGATGCTTAACAGTTCCGCTTTTTCACGAATTAATTTTAACATTTCCGAGGCACCCATTTCTTCTAAACCTTGTGCTTTCCGGGTTGCATTAATTGCCGTCTTGATGAAATTGGTCACGGTAACACCCGGGATTTCTACCGGATACTGAAACGAAAGAAAAATTCCCTTGTGGGCACGTTCGTCTGGCCCCATTTCCAATAAGTCTTCTCCTTCGAAATCGATTTCACCTTTGGTTACTTCATATTCTTCCTTTCCGGCAATGACAGAAGAAAGCGTACTTTTCCCAGAACCGTTCGGTCCCATGATAGCGTGAACTTCTCCCGGGTTTATTTCTAAATTAATTCCTTTTAAAATTTCAGTCCCGTCTTCTATGGAAGCATTTAAATTATTTATTTTTAACATTTTTGTTATGCATTTTGAGTTTTGCGCTATGCGTCTTATTCTATATAATTTTATCTAAATATTTTATCCAACAGAACCTTCCAATGAGATTTCGAGTAATTTTTTGGCTTCCACAGCAAATTCCATCGGTAATTTATCCAGGACTTCACGGCTGAATCCATTTACAATCAAAGCAATTGCTTTTTCGGTATCAATTCCTCTTTGGTTACAATAAAACAACTGGTCTTCTCCGATTTTGGAAGTTGTCGCTTCATGTTCGAGCTGCGCGGTTTTATTTTTGATTTCAATGTACGGGAAAGTGTGTGCACCGCATTCATTTCCCATCAGCAATGAATCACATTGTGAGAAATTTCTGGCCCCATCTGCATTAGACCCCATTTTCACCAATCCGCGGTAACTATTTTGTGACTTACCGGCAGAAATTCCTTTGGAAATAATTGTCGACTTCGTGTTTTTTCCTATATGAATCATTTTGGTTCCGGTATCAGCCTGCTGGTAATTATTGGTAACCGCAATGGAATAAAATTCACCCGTTGAATTATCTCCTTTCAAAATACAGCTCGGATATTTCCACGTAACTGCAGAACCGGTTTCTACTTGCGTCCATGAGATTTTAGCATTTTTTTCAGCCAGTCCTCTTTTGGTTACGAAGTTAAAAACCCCTCCTTTTCCTTCCTCATTTCCGGGATACCAGTTCTGAACGGTTGAATATTTAATTTCAGCATCGTCCAATGCAATTAATTCCACAACAGCGGCATGCAATTGATTTTCATCACGCATCGGTGCGGTACATCCTTCCAAATAAGAAACATATGAACCTTCATCGGCAATGAGTAAAGTTCTTTCGAACTGTCCTGTTCCTGCCTGATTGATTCGGAAATAAGTTGAAAGCTCCATAGGACAGCGAACCCCTTTTGGAATGTAACAAAATGATCCGTCCGAAAATACCGCAGAATTCAATGCCGCATAAAAGTTATCGGTTCTGGGAACTACTTTCCCGATATATTTCTGAACCAGTTCCGGATGTTCCCTAATGGCTTCACTGATGGACATAAAAATAATGCCCAATTCGCCCAATTTCTCACGGAAAGTAGTTTTTACCGAAATGCTATCCATCACAATGTCTACAGCAACTCCCGTCAAACGCTTTTGTTCGTCTATGGAAATTCCCAGTTTTTCGAATGTCCTTAAAAGCTCCGGGTCTACTTCATCTAAACTTTCCAGTTCCGGTTTCTTTTTAGGAGCCGCATAATATGCGATGTCCTGAAATTTCGGTTTTTCATAATGTACGTTTGCCCAGGCAGGCTCTTCCATCTTGAGCCATTCGCGGTATGCCTCCAAGCGCCATTCGGTCATCCAGGCAGGTTCTTCTTTGCGTTTGGAAATTTCGCGGACTATGTCTTCGTTGAGCCCGATGGGAAAATCTTCGTATTCCACATTGGTTGTCCAACCGAATTCATATTCTTTCTGACTGGACAGGTCTTGTCTGAGGTCGTCTTCTGTATATTTTGTATTGCTCATTTTAGTTGTAATAAGTATAGGAAAATACAAATGAAAGCGGCTTTTCGTTTTCGGCTTTGTTTCCTAAAAATTTGAATTCTTTTATTCGTAAATCCTTGTCCAAATACAATTGATAAATTTCTTTCTGATTGCTGAAAATTGAATATTGGGTTTCGGATTGTTTTTTAATTTCAATCGTTTTGTCTTTTATCAAACTGATCTTTTCGGTTTTCACATCTTCTTTGGATGTGAATTCTTCCAACAAAAAAGGAAACTGATAGTTGAAATTACTGAAACAGATTTTGTTGATATCATCTTTCTGGTATTGTGTAATTCTGCATTTTCCTTCCATCCTGTCTTTGAAAACCATTTTCCCGTCAAGGTAACTTGTTTTGTAAAGAATTTTATCTCTTAGTGAATAGTTGTCCAACATTCCTTTACTGGTTTCAACTGTCATTTTTCCATCGGCATAATAAAACTTATTGCTTTTTTTTCCTTTGGAGGTTGTGAAAATTTCTTCTGAAATCAGATTGTCTTTATAAACGTAATCTACGGTAATGGCTTCACCCGAAAGCAATTCGGAGATTTTCATTTGGGTCAGTTTCCCTCCAGCATCAAATGAAAAATCCATCATGGTTTGGTTCATTTTGGCTTCGGTATCCGTGGTTACTTTTATAGTTTTTATCGATTTATAATTGATAGGAACCGCATTGATCAAATGTTTAATCCCAAAATTCCCAAAAAAGAAATTTTTGGTGTAAGCTTCATTGAACTGCACCGAATTTTCATCGGGAGTAAATGTTTTAAATTTGTTTATATCCGTTTTGGACTGGGCAAAAACACCAACCGAAAGAATCAACAATATGATTTTTAATAAATTCAATATCTGTAAATTAAACTTAGATTAAACTGCAAAGCTTTCACCACAACCGCAGGTACGCTGTGCATTTGGATTATTGAACACAAACCCTTTTCCATTGAGTCCGCCGGAATATTCCAGGGTCATACCGACAAGGTATAGAAAGGATTTTTTGTCAACTACAATTTTTACGTCATTGTCCTGAAAAATTTTGTCTCCTTCCTTTTGTTCTTTATCAAAAACGAGTTTGTAAGAAAGTCCTGAACAACCTCCACTCTCTACTCCCACTCTGACAAAACTTTCCTGAATGGAAGTACCTTCTTCCTGCATCAATAAAGCGATTTTGTTTTTTGCTGTATCTGAAACTTGTATCATTTTTTACTTAGATTTATTCTAAATGCAAAGATACGAGAGATAAGGCGAATAACCTCAAATTTTAATAAATTATAACAATTATGCGATATGCGAAATTCGAGGCTTGAAGCTTGATTTAATTTTTATAAATTTCAAATTAACTTTTTCTCACTTTTTCTGTTTCGGCTTTAAGGAAATAGGTTCCTGATAAATGATTCACATTGATGCTCTGTTTATATGTTGCACCTGCAATAATATAACCACCATCTGTGGTCGCTTTGACACACCAACTCATTTCTAAGCTCGGTCCGCCATAGGTTTTACTCATTCAACTCAGGAGCTTGTTGAGATAAGATTATACTGTAAATCATCAGCATAACAATTTGTACAAATATGCTCATAAGCTGATCATTTTTGTAAGAATACAGAAAAAGACCACCCTTTTGGGATGGTCTTTCAAACGGAATCATAAAAATTAAAACTTATTTTTTGATGACTTTGAAGATTTCAACCTGTCCGTTTTCCAATATTGCTTTTACAACATAAATGCCGGATGGTAATGATGACAAATTGATTTCTGTTTTACTGATGTTTAAAACCTGATTTTTCACGTTTTGTCCTGTCAGATTATAAACCGAAATTGATATGATATTCTTTTCAGAGTTTATATTCAAAACATCTTTCACAGGATTAGGATAATAATTAAAGTCAAATTTAAACTCTTCATTTATACCTAGAGAGCCACATTCTCCTGTAATCTGAAATACATTGTCGTAGCCAATTGCCTGCCATGTAGCGCCTCCGTCATTGGAAATATGAGATTCATTGCCCACGGTTCCCTCAGATGTCACTTCCCAATCAGAAGAAGCTGCATTGCCTACCGGCTGTAACCAATAATGACCTTCTGTAAATACAATTGGGTCAGGCAAATCCAATGTAATTTCAAGTACCGTAAACATTTCGAACGCTATGCCAACCTCTGTCTGGGAAGCTGGAACTATATTGGCTATCGTAGCAATAACCTCGCCCGGTGCACCTGCGTTATCTGACCTGAAATGAAGTGTAATGTCATCTATGCTTTCCTGAGTAGTCAATACGTTCATTTTTACTTGTTGCGCACTGAACGTGATACCCGGTTCAACAATGAAATCATCTGCTAAAAGATATGTATTCGCATCCGCAAAGCTATAACCATCTTCGAATCCATTGCTTTCATTTCCTTGGGAACAATCTCCACTCCCGCTGCCTCCGTCACAGGTTGCATAAATTTCGTATAGAGATTCGATGCCCTGCAGTTCAAACCAGTCAAAATTGTTTCCTCTCATTGCCAATCCGTGTCCGATCGCTTCTTCCGCATAAGGATTGGCACCCCAGGCACGGGCGTCGGAAACCACTTCCATCCAGAACTTTGTGTTTTCCGCACCATTTAATTCAATCGGTGTATTAAGCCGGATTGTAAAAGTTCGCAGGTAACCTAATTCCGCATTTATGTAGGTCAAAGTATCCTCCGCAATGATTTCTGTATCGGTAACCTCAAAAAGTTCTTCGCCCGGGAGGTTTTCATTGTCATTGTGAAATTTAAAATGCGCAAATGTTACTGGACCTGCTTTGGCTAAACTTACTTTAATCTGATGGATAGTCATAGTTGTGCTTTCGTTTACAGATACATCAACAGCAACTCTGTTTCCTGAGCTCCCTCCCAAATAAGATCCATTGGTTAGGTCATCAGGAGTCGGAACTATCTGATTACAAGCTTCCAGCATCTTGTTGAATTGTGTGTAAGTTGTAACCGCAGGCTGCATATTGCCGTAAATCAACCCGTCCAGGTTTTGCGCCCAGGTCAATAAGGAAGCAAAGGTCAAAATCAAACTGTAAATTTCTCTTCTCATTGTGTTATTTTATTTAATGTTTTATGGTTGTCTAAATTATACTTAAATGCAAGGCATAAAAAAGTTTGAAGAGTGGAATCGAAGAAAAAATTCAAGATTTTGAAAAAAATATATTTTACAAAACACTATAATTCAGCAAAATATAACAGAATTAAGATTTCATCTTCTTTTTCATCCTGTAAGACCTGATGAAGAAAAAAAAGATAAGAATTAACAATAAAAAACATACAATTATTAGCAAACCTGTCCAGTTTTTATTACCATTTTCCGGAGAACCGTTTTTGGATTGCAGTGATTCAGCAACTTTTTCTACAGAATTGATTTCACTTTTATTGAATTCATTTAAAGATTTTTTATAAAGCTGATCATATTTGGAAAAACTCTCTAAATCATTTATTTTAAAATAATTGTCTGACAGAAGTTTATAAATTTCCTTTACCAGTTCCAGTTGAGAAGATTTTTGGGCAATATCTAAAGCTTGAAATAATATTTGGTTTGATTCTTCTATTTTGGATTGTTTTGAATAAACCTCAGCCAAGCTCAGGTAAGCGAAAGCGTCCACACCATTTTGATCGTTACCTGAAGAAATCTGAATTACTTCTTTAAAGGAGAATTCAGCAGAATCCAATTGATTACCGGACAGCTGGCTTCTGCCTTTTTGTGTAAGCGCGATGCATAAATTGATCTTTCCCAGCTCCCGGTTTTTGGTTTTTCTAAATATATAAGCAGCTTTATTGAACGCGTCTATTGCTTTGCTATAACCTCCCTCTCCTTCAGACATATAGCCTCGAAGAAGATAAACATTTCCCTGGATATGGTCTAAAGAATCCGGCAGCGGATGTTCTTTGATTATCTTTTCAGAATGCTCCAAGGCTTGCCATGCTTTTTCATTCAATTTCAGGCGGAGATAATGATTACCTAAAAACGTGCTGGCATTGATCTGACTGGAATATAGTTTATTTTTTTCTGCAATTTTCAATGCCCGGTTGGCGTATTCAAGTGATTTTTCGTAATCCGTAATCATTACATGTGCCTGAGCCAGTAACATAAGATACCGGTACTCTAAAACCGGTTCATTTCCGGGATTTGATAGAAATTTCTCTCCTATTTCTATAGATTTCCTCGGATTGCTATAAACATTTTTCATAGCATCTTCCAATAGCTTTTCATTTGTCCTTATTTCTTGCGCGCTAAGTGTTAAAGCGCTCAGAATCAAGCAAAAAAATATTAATAAAAAATGACTATTGATTTTTGATTTCATTTTTCAAAAACTTGATAAAAGACAATGGAGAAATCCCCGTTACAGATTTAAAAACCGTGCTGAAACTACTTTGTGAAGAAAAACCACACTCCTGTGCGAGATAATACATTTTGTAATTCAGGTATTTGGGTTCCAGCTTCATTTTTTCAATGATGTAGTTGATTCGTTGCTCATTTATATATTGATTAAAGTTACAACCTTTATTTCTATTGATTACATCTGACAGGTATTTAGTGTTCGTATCCAAAGATTTAGCGAGGCCTGACAGCGAAATATCCGGTTGGATAAATTTTTGGGATTTTTCAAATTTCTCCAATTTTCCAAGTAACAATTGTTCTGTTTTTTCGGGAATTGAATTTTGGCGAATCGATTTTTCTTTCTGCTCTTCCTGATTCTTTTGCATAATTTTCAGGAATCGGCTATAATCCCGTTTGGTTTTGATATAATAATATATCCCCCATAAGCATAAAATAATCAATACGACCAATATCGGAATCATATAATTTCCTCTGGTTTTAATTTCAGGTTTTTGATTTTCGATATGTGCTATCACCAAATCTCTTGCTTTGATCTTACTTTGATTGATTATATTTTCCAATTCGTTACCGGCGAGTATATTTTTTTTGTATAAATCTTTCTTTTCAGCATGAGAATAATATTCGGCAAGCCCTTTGTACAAAACTAACTGGGAAATCACGTCCGCATGCAATGCAAATAAAGAATCCGCCTTATTATAATCTTGCAGGTTTTGAAATATCTGACCTTTTTCCAAATATGCCCTTGCAGTAAAAACACTGCTTACTGATCCCGTCACATCATTAAAATATTTATCCGAAGAATCTCTCGGATTCATTTGGTAATATACTTCAGCAAGGTTTAGCTGAAGTTCTTTCTTTAATGAATTTGCAAAAAGCGTAGTAGTATCTATATTTCTTAAACTGTGCTTTAACAGGTTTGATTTTTTATTTAAATCTTCTGAAACTACCGCCTGTTCAAAAAGAATTCGGGATTTTAAATTATAAACCTGAGGAATATTTCCCTGATTTAAATTCTTCAAATAATTAGTGGATAAATCCTTGAATCCTAAAATTCTATAATACTTTACGAAATAGCTATTTATCAATAAATGTAAAGGAGAGTCTTTTTTTTCAACTAATTCTTCTGCCTGATAAAGATAATTCATCACCTCCACAAAATCTCCTTTGAGATATGCTGCGTCCGACAATATCAATAAGGCTAAAACGCGGTGATCTTTTTCTGAATTTGAATGATTTACGAAACTGAGCAATCTCTGCGTTTCCTGGAGATTTTCATAAACAAGCTCCGAAGATTCTTTCAGGACTTGCTCGTTTCTGGAAGCAATCTGAGCCTGAAGCAGTGTAGTAAATAAAAGCAGTAATATATGTATTTTCAATTTCATTTGTCACACTTCAAAACCTCATGTAAGTTGAGAAATCGGGTTTAGTTCAAACCTAATTTCCCCCTCACTCTTTTCAAAACATCATTGGCAACGTCAGCTGCTTTTTCCGATCCTTCCAAAAGGAATTTATCCAGAATGTCTTTATTGTTTAAGTATTCGGAAAACTTAGTTCGGGCATCGGCGTACTTATCAATCAAAACTTCCAATAAAGCTGTTTTTGCGTGACCATAACCATACCCGCCTTTCAGATAGCTTTCACGCATTTGGACAATCTGCTCAGCCGAAGCAACCAATTTATAAAGTGCAAAAACATTATCGGTATCCGGATTTTTAGGTTCTTCCAGGGGTGTACTATCTGTTTGGATAGACATTACCTGTTTTTTCATTTCTTTTTCCGACAGGAATATATTGATGAAATTATTTCTGGATTTGCTCATTTTTTGTCCATCCACACCAGGAACTACCATCACCTCTTCACTGATTTTGGCATGTGGCAACACAAAAGTTTCTCCCATCTGGCTGTTAAATTTTTGAGCCACATCCCGTGTGATCTCCAAATGCTGCAACTGGTCTTTCCCCACGGGAACGATTTCAGCATCATATAATAAAATGTCGGCTGCCATCAAAATCGGATAAGTAAACAAACCTGTATTCACGTCGGCCAGATAATCTTGTTTGTCTTTGAATGAATGCGCCAAAGTCAATCGCTGAAACGGGAAATAATTCAGCAGGTACCACATCAGTTCGGTTACCTGAGGGACATCAGACTGACGATAGAAAACTGCTTTTTGAGTATCTAAACCAAGCGACAGCCAGCAAGCTGCTACTTCGTATGTGTTTTGCTTTAAAGTTTCTGCATCTTTGATTTGAGTCAGAGCATGTAAATCCGCGATAAAAATAAATGATTGTTCATCAGATGAATTATTCATTTCAATCGCGGGTGAAATCGCTCCTAAAATATTTCCTAAATGAGGAACTCCTGTGGCTTGTACTCCTGTTAAAACTCTTGGCATTCTCGAATTATTTTAAATTTTGATTTATAAATTTCAAATGAATTTGCTTTGGACAAAGATAATACTCGAGGTTTGAACTTCGAACTTCGAACTTCGATTTATTTTCATTATTATTGAACCTGAATCCAATCTTTTATAAAAAATCAAAAAAGATTTTCCTTGTCGAATTTTTGAGTTTTTCTGTGAACCAGAATTGTCATAAATGGTATAAAAGCAAAAATGATAATAAAAATCAATTCTTCTAAATCCCATTTGTAATATTTCTGTACTAACAATGCCAAAACCACATAGCCTATAAATGCAATCCCATGGAACATTCCTACCGGAAACATAATGGCGGTATTGTCATAACCATATTTGAGCGGCATGGCTATACAAAAAAGCAAAAAACAGCTTATGAATTCCGCGATGCAAAATATTTTGAAGTATTTTTTTAATTGTTGTTCGGTCATGCAAAAACTTTTCTTCTGAAAAATAAAATGATTGCACCGCCTATAGTTATAGAGGCATCTGCAACATTAAAAATATAAGAAAAAAATTCAAAATGCTTTCCGCCAATACCGGGGATCCATTGGGGCCAGGTAAATTCAAAAAGCGGAAAGTAAAACATATCCACTACTACACCTGTTAAGAATCCTGAATAGCCCGAAAAATCAGCTTTTGAAATCCCTGAATAGTTTTCCCAGGCTTGTTGCTCGGGATTCCAAGTCAATCCGGTATCGAAAATCATCCCGTAAAAAAGACTGTCAAATACATTTCCGATTGCCCCGGCAAATACCAATGCGGCTCCTATTTTGAAATAATTATTGTTATGCTTCGGAATTGATTTCCAAATAAACCAACCAATCATTCCAATGAGAAAAATTCTCAAAACCGATAAAACCATTTTACCTGTCAATCCTCCGAACTCTGCTCCATAGGCCATTCCGGGATTTTCAACAAACTTCAGTTGAAACCATTCAAATCCCAATACGTTGATTCCTTCGCCGTAATGAAAATGAGTTTTGATATAAAATTTAGTAAGCTGGTCTATCAATAAAACCAACAGTACAATGATTCCTACTTTTTTCAAAATTCCGGATTATCGTTGCATATTTTTGGCTTCTATACTCAACGTTGCGTGCGGAACGAGTTTCAATCTTTCTTTGTTGATTAATTTCCCTGTTACACGACAGATTCCGTAAGTTTTATTTTCGATCCGAATCAATGCATTTTTCAAGTCCCGGATGAACTTTTCCTGACGAGCCGCCAATTGTGCATTTTGCTCTTTGCTCATAGTTTCAGAGCCTTCTTCAAATGCTTTAAATGTAGGTGAAGTATCATCTGTTCCATTGTCCAGGCCGTTCATGAAACTTTCTTTTATCAATTCGTAATCACGTTCTGCTTTTTGCAATTTTTCTTGTATGATCTGACGGAATTCTTCTAATTCTGAGTCAGAATATCTTGTTTTTTCTTCTGTTGCCATAGCATTTTAAATTTTTGAAATCGCAATTTCAGTTGTTAAATCATCTATTTCTATTTTCGTTCCGCCCTCTATCTCAGATTGTAACAACAATTCCGTAGTGAGCGTTTCGGAGCAAATATAATCTTTATTTTGATTTACCGATGCTTCTATTCTATCATCATTCTTTAAAATTAAACGAATTTTATCGGTAACTTCTAAACCATTCTCTTTTCGTAAATTTTGGATTCGGTTAACCAATTCTCGTGCCAACCCTTCTGAGCGCAGCTCATCTGTCAATTGCACATCCAGTGCTACTGTCAGATTTCCGTTGGAAGCTACTGTCCAGCCTGGAATGTCTTTGGTCGAAATTTCAAAATCCTCCAGCTCCAATTCCAGTGTTTTATCGCCAATGTTCAAACCAATTTTTCCCTCTGACTCTAATTTTACGATATCTTCATTGGCTAATTTCGCAGTCGCTGCTGAAATCGCTTTCATATCCAGGCCATATTTCGGACCTAAGGTTTTAAAATTCGGCTTTATGCTTTTTACCAATAAATGAGAAGCTTCTTCATTGGTCAGTAAGTCGATTTCTTTCACATTGACTTCTTGTTTCAGCAATTCCGAAACTGATTCCAACCGGGTTTTCATCTGATCGTCCAAAACCGGAATGATTACTTTTTGCAAAGGTTGACGAACTCTCATATCGGCCCCTTTTCTCAAAGACAAAATCATACTCGTGGCAGTTTGTGCCAATTGGGTACGGTTTTCCAATTCGGAATCAATTAAACTTTCATCTGCTGTCGGGAAATAAGCTAAATGAACGGACTCAGCATTGGATTTTCCTGTTAACTCATTCAAATCCTTGTATAATCTGTCTGAAAAGAATGGCGCAATCGGCGCTGACAAAATCGCGACATTTTCCAAAACGGTATAAAGCGTTTGGTAAGCTGAAATTTTATCTTTTGAATAATCGCCTTTCCAGAATCTTCTTCTGCTCAAACGTACGTGCCAGTTGCTTAAATTATCGATTACAAATTCCTGAATCGAACGAGCGGCACGGGTTGGTTCATAATCTGCATAGAATTCATCTACTTTTTTAATCAATGAGTTCAATTCCGATAATATCCATCGGTCCAGTTCGCTTCTTTCATGAACAGGAATTTCATCTTCTGAATAATTAAATCCGTCCACATTTGCATAAAGTGCAAAGAATGAATAGGTGTTGTAAAGCGTTCCGAAGAATTT
>CAZKOC010000048.1:0-11876 GCA_964554275.1 uncultured Weeksellaceae bacterium | reverse complement strand
ATGGTTACATCTCCGTTTTTGAAATTATTTTTTAATTGTTCTATCAAATCCATTTCACCAATCTCTGTGTAAATTTTTCTTCCAGGCACGAACCAATAAAAAACCAATAATCGCGCCACCTATATGCGCAAAATGCGCCACAGGATTCCATGCATAATTTTGAACCGCCAGATAAAATTCGAGTGCAATCATCACCGGAATAAAATATTTTGCCGCAACAGGGACAGGGAAAAACAACAATGCCAGCTTCGCATTCGGATAAAGAACCGCAAAACCCACCAGCAAACCATAAATTGCTCCTGAAGCTCCGACCATTGGTGTTCTGTAAGAATCAATTAATTCAGCTATATTTTCCGTAGCATTTCTAGGATAATATAAAGGTTGACCAACCTTCTCGCTAAGCTCGGTATACTTAGACAAAAGTTCTTGAACATTAAACCCAGAAGTAATTGCAGCTTCTTTAAGCTGTTCTATCTGTAAATAATTAGTGAGATTAAATAACACAAAAGAACCTAATCCCGCAACGAAATAGAGAATTAAAAATTTTTTCTGGCCGATAGTCTGTTCAACAGTTGATCCAAACATCCAAAGGGCAAACATGTTAAATAAAATGTGTGTGAAATTAGCATGCATAAACATGTGGGTAACTATCTGCCATCCTTTGAAATTAACAGACTCCGGATAAAAAGCTCCCAAAATAATATCTAAATCAATTCCTCTTGATTCAAAAATAATTTTAGCCAAAAAGAAAAGGCCATTGATAATCAACAAGTTTTTTGTAATGGGTGGAATCGGCTGATTGAACATATTTTAACTTAATTTCTTTATAATTTCACTTTCGGATATCTGCACAAAAACAGGCTTTCCATAGGGCGAAAAATTGGGTTCGTCTAGATTCAACAATTGTTGTGCCAAGTATTTGGCTTGTTCAGGTAACAATACATCGCCTTTTCTGATGGCAGTATTTTTAGCGAGAATCTTGGCAATTTCGGAGTTGAAGCTGATTTTGTCGTGAAGCTCCAGGTCTGTCAAAAAGTCCGAAAAAATTCCGGGAACATTTTCAGGTTCTACTTCTGTCGGTAAAGCATTTACCAAAATCCGGTCTGTTGAAAATTCAACATCAAAACCAAACCGGAACAAATCCGTTTCAATGTTTTTTAAAAGGTTAATTTCAGATGAATCAGAAGGAATTTCAACCGGAAACAAAAGCCGCTGACTCAGGGCATTTTCTTCACTTGACTTTTTTAATTTTTCGAAGAGAACCGATTGATGCGCACGGTGTTGGTCGATTATCAAAATCTCACCTTTGTGCTGCGTTACAATGAATTTATTCTGCCATTGGAAAGCGTTGATTTCTGAGGATTCGAATTCTTCTTTGTTTAAAATTGCTTCGGGATGATTGTTTTCAAACTCAAATTCAGAGAAAGATTTATATAAATCCTGTGTAGGTTGAATTTCTCTGCTGGAACCGGCTTGTTCAAAAGGATTATAATTCCTGTCCACTCTGATTTCAGGGGTTTTGACGGATCCGTTTGCCGGCTTTGAAGGGATAAATGCCCAATCCGGATTTTGGTCGAAATCCAAAGAAGGCATTATGTTATATTGTCCCAAAGCATGCTTTACGGCAGCTCTCAAAACCGCGTATATTGCATATTCATCTTCGAATTTTATTTCGGTTTTGGTAGGGTGAATGTTGATGTCGATTTTAGAAGGATCAATTTCTAAATAGAGAAAATAAGAAGGAACATATTGGTGGGGCAACAAATGCTCAAATGCATCTACGATTGCCTTATGCAGATAATTGTTTCTTATAAAGCGTTGATTAACAAAGAAATATTGCTCCCCCCTCGCCTTTTTCGCACTTTCCGGCTTACCCGCAAATCCTTTGACGGAAACAATTTCGGTTTCTTCTGAAACAGGAACCAGTTGGGCCTCAATTTTTTTCCCGAAAACCTGGACAATCCGTTGTTTCAGATTTCCTTTTTTTAATAAATATAATTCGGAATCGTTATGGTAAAAATTAAACTCAATTTGCTCATGAGCCAATGCGACTCTCAGGAATTCATCCTGGATATGTTTTAATTCTATTTGGTTTGATTTGAGGAAATTACGTCTAGCAGGTACATTGTAAAATAAATTTTTTACCGAAATAGAAGTTCCTGTTTTAGCGGTTGAGGGAAGCTGATCCCTTACTTCACCCCCTTCAATGATCAGCCTCGTCGCAATTTCATCTGTTTCTCTTTTCGAGACCGCATCAACTTGTGCTACGGCGGCTATGGAAGCAAGGGCTTCTCCACGGAAACCTTTGGTTTGAATAGAAAAAATATCTTCCGTAGCTCTTATTTTGGAGGTGGCGTGACGCTCAAATGCCATGCGTAAATCCGTGATGCTCATTCCTGCTCCGTTGTCTATTACCTGAATGAGTGTTCTTCCGGCATCTTTAACCATTAAGGAAACAGAAGTTGCCCCGGCATCTACTGCATTTTCAATTAACTCTTTTACAACTGAGGAAGGCCGTTGCACCACTTCTCCCGCTGCAATTTGGTTGGCAACGTGATCGGGAAGCAACTGTATTACATCTCCTGTAGAAATCATAGTTTACAAAGGTAAGATTTCGTAGAAAGTAAAAAGTAGAAAGTAGAAAGATTTTTGAATGTAATAGACAGAAACAGGGGTAATTAAAAGTATTACTAAAAACCAGCCATCATAACTGCCGCCACAGCAGCTTCTACCCCTTTGTTTCCATGTTTTCCACCGGAACGGTCTATGGATTGCTGCTCATTGTCGTCGGTCAAAACACAAAAAATCACAGGAATGTCGTGTTTGATATTTAAATCCTTAATCCCCTGCGTCACACCCTGACAAACATAATCGAAGTGTGCGGTTTCACCACGGATTACACTTCCAATTACAATTACGGCATCTATTCCTCCTTTTTTACAAAGCTGGCTTGCGCCATAAATCAATTCAAAACTGCCGGGAACTTCATAGGAAGAAATATTTTCCTTTTTTACTCCTAAATCCTCCAACGTTTCAATTGCCCCCTTTTGTAAATTATGCGTGATGTGACTGTTCCATTGTGAAACAACAATGCCGAAACGAAAAGCCTCGGCATTGGGAAATTGTGATTTATCGTATTGTGATAAGTTTTTATTTTCAGTTGCCACCTGTAGCGTATTTTAATCTTTCGATGTATTTATCTACTTCACCATTGTTGGCATTCGGATATTTATCTGCCAATGTCTGGAAGTATTTCAACGCTTCTGCATTTTTACCCAGCTGCATGGCTGTTTGTCCGGCTTTTGTATAGTAAAGTGTTTGCAGCACTTCTAAGTCAGTTCCTTCAGCAGCTTTTACGTAGTAAGGCAAACCCTGTTCTGATTTGTTTGATTGAACAAGTGCATTACCGATCATGCCGTTTTTCTGGGCAAGCAACACGTCATCATCTGTGTCAAATTTTTCCAGATTCGTAACGGCAGAGGCATAATCCCCCAATTTGTAATAAGCAACTCCGGCTTTGTAGCGGGCAATGTTCGCGCCATCTGTTCCGCCATAGTTTTCTATGATTTGTTCATAACCCTGGAAACTTCCCGGGCTGCCTTTTAAAGCTAACAAGACAGAATCCTGTTTGAAATATTCATCAGCCTGTGCCATTTCGGTAAAAGCCTTTTCTGACTTTGGTTCCAACACATATTTCAGGTAAACGAAATACCCAATGGCAACAATTGCCAGAGCGCCAAAAATTCCGATGATTATTTTAGAATTCTTCTCAAAAAAATTTTCTGCTTTGTGGGCCGTTTCATTCAGGCTGTCAAGAACCTTTTCAGTTGTATATTCTTGTTTTTTCTTTGCTTTCGCCATTTTGTTTTGATTTCAAGTCTGCAAAAATAGATAATTTTAAGAAATCAAACTAAGAAACTGTTTAAAAATTAAACTAACCGCATAGTAATAACAGCGTTTATAGTCTGATGCCCGGGAAAAGCAAACATAAAAACACAAAGTTTTGAAGCTCAGGTTCAATTCTATGTTTCGCTACAGGTGGAAACTATTTCGACTTAGATGTATCAAATACTATATGTCTATGTGGCTTTTTATTTATTTTTTGAAATAATCTGAACAGTTTCTAAAATTAAATCATAAAAATAAAAATCCTCAGAAATTTTATAATTATCTGAGGATTAGTTCAATTAATTTTTTACTCTTTTAGAAGAAATATCCTACTGAAAGATTCAGCATATTTGTCCGGTTTTCTGTTTGAAACTCACCTGCTCCGGCAATGTTGTACTTTGTGATATTTTTATTCAAGCCAAACTCATAACGTAAATCTACATTCAGTCCTTTGATGTTTATACCGGTTCCGATTTGCCACCCCAATCCAATTTCATCTCTTTCAGTAGCATCTGGAAAATCCATGCCATCTGCATCAATTTTATCTTCGAAATTCAGAGAGAACACAGGACCTGTTTGAACTTGAATCAAGCCCATTGCAAAAGTTTTTCCTATGTTAATTGGCAAATCCAAACGATTTTTCTTGACATCTACATTAGTTCCGCTGTCTTCAAATTCATTTTTAAAAGATGTGTACAAAAGTTCAGGTTGTATATAAATCCCTCCTGCTTTGATTCTCGCCATGGCTCCTGCCTGAAACCCGACTGAACCCTTACCTTTTTCTTCAATCGCGCCATTTAGTGCTTTGATAGCGCCTTTGTCTGCATTAAAAACAACCCCTGCTTTCAATCCTAAATCTACATTTTGCGCCCACGCATTCAGGGCAAAAAGGGAAAATCCCAATAACATTAATTTTTTACTCACTTTCATTTTGATTACATTTTTGTGTTCGTGAATCTTCGATTTTATAAATTTAATTATTTGTTGAATTCGATTTTTCTTTCAAAAGAACCTCTCTCAATTTGGTAAAGAGCTTTGAAGAATAAACGAAATCTATGACCGCTTCATTGTCCGCCGTTAAAATTTCATTTTTATCCCCATCCCATTCTTTAAACCCATTTTTCAGGAAAATGATATTTTCCCCGATTTCCATCACGGAATTCATGTCATGGGTATTGATGATGGTTGTTGTGTTATATTCTACAGTTAATTCATGTAATAATTGGTCGATGACCATAGATGTTTTCGGGTCAAGCCCTGAATTGGGTTCATCGGCAAACAGGTATTTGGGTCTGTTTACAATGGCTCTTGCGATTGCTACGCGTTTTTGCATTCCTCCAGAAATTTCAGACGGAAATTTTTTCAAGGATTCTTTGGTTAAATTTACCCGATCCAGCACTTCTTCAGAACGTTTATTCATTTCGCGCATGGAAAGATTAGAAAACATTTCCAAAGGGAACCTTACATTTTCCAAAACCGTCATAGAGTCAAACAAAGCGCTTCCCTGAAACACAGTTCCGATTTCACCTCTTAATTTTTGTCTTTCCTCGAAGTTATATTTGGTCGTATCATTTCCATCAAACAAAACTTCTCCCGATGTTGGACGGATTAATCCGGATAAGCACTTTAAAAGAACAGTTTTTCCTGAACCACTTTGACCAATGATCAAATTGGTTTTTCCTGTTTCGAAAACAGTGGAAATTCCTTTGAGAACTTCTATATCGTCAAACGATTTTTTCAAGTCACGTATTTCTATCATCAGCTTAGGATCGTTTGGGTGAGAATCAAATTTAAAATAATCAAGATAACAGAAGTCCAAACTACTGCCGCCGTGCTTGAGCGACCGACTTCCAGCGAACCGCCTTTTACATGGTAGCCATAATAAGCCGGAACTGTTGCAATTACAAAGGCGAAACAAATGGTTTTAAGAAATGTATAAACAAAATGCCGGTTTGCCATGGGCATTTGTAAGCCGATGATAAAGTCGGAGCTGGACCACATTTGTGTTGCTTCCCCGATTAAATATCCCCCAAATAACCCCATCCCAATGCTGATCATAATCAAAATCGGATTGAAAAAAACAGAAGCGATGATTTTGGGTTGTACCAAAAATGAGGGAGAATTGATTCCCATCACGTCCAAGGCATCTATTTGTTCCGTCACTCTCATCGTCCCGATACTTGATGCAATATACGAGCCAACTTTTCCCGCTAAAATTAAAGAAATGATAGTAGGTGAAAATTCAAGGATCAATACAACTTTTGTTGCGTAAGAAATATAATAATTGGGAACAGGAATATCTGCACCCTGAAAATTTTGCGCCATCTGAATTGCGGTAACAGCGCCCATAAAGAGCGAAATGAAGGCAACAAGCCCTACGGAACTCATCCCCAAATCATATATCTCACGCATGACGAGCTTCCTAAAGACTTTAAACCCCTGCGGTTTTCTAAAGACTTTACCGAGGAAAATAAAGTAGGCACCAATGAAACCTAATAATTTCAACATAAGGTTGCAAAATTAGGACTTTTTTTCTGAGTAACTTTTTTATCTTGCGTTAATGAAAACCAAACATTTTGAATCTTATCTTCCCGATGGTGCTTTGGCATTTGTGGGACAATGGGTAGGCGAAGAAAATTTAATTGTAAAAATCAGAAATACACGCAAAACAAAATTGGGTGATTATAAGTTTTTAAAAGAATCCACTTCTCATATAATAACCGTAAACAGAGAAATTTCCCCCGCCGCGTTCTTTTTTGTGTTAACTCACGAAATAGCGCATTTGCTGGTAAGGGCAAATTTTCCCACGAGAGTTAAATCCCATGGAGCAGAGTGGAAAAATACATTTGGAAAATTATTGATAGAATCTATAAGTGTTTATTCGGAAGAATTGCGCCCTGTAATTTTGAGGCATGCCCAGAATCCCAAAGCCACATTAAACGCCGACAGATTATTGCACAAGGATTTGTTTCAAATTAATCAGGACGAGTCAAAAAGAATAGAAAATCTTTTTGAAAAACAAAAATTCCGTTTGGGTAAAAGGATTTTCGAAAAAGGAAAAAAAAGAAAAATAAGGTATCTTTGTAAAGAAATCCAAACAGGAAAACTGTACACCGTAAGTGGCAGTGCAATTGCAGACGAAATTTTTGATTGATGAAAAACAACAACTTTGGAGTAATTATGGCAGGAGGTATAGGATCAAGGTTTTGGCCCCTGAGCACGACGGATTATCCAAAACAGTTTCACGATATTTTAGGAACCGGAAGGACTTTCCTGCAACAGACCTTTGACCGTTTGATGAAAATAATTCCGCAAGACCAGATTTATGTAGTTACGCTTGATGAATATGTAGATTTGACCTTGGAGCAATTACCGGAACTATCACCGGAACAGATAATCGCGGAGCCCCTCGGGATGAATACCGCGCCGTGCAATTTATACGCGGCAATACTTATCAATGAGAAGAATCCAAATGCCAGAATTGTCGTTGCGCCATCTGACCATATAATTTTAGACGAAAAGGTTTTTTTAGAAAAGCTGAACCTGGCGCTTGAAGAGTCTGACAAAAACGAAACGCTCATCACTTTGGGAATTCAGCCTACAAGACCAGATACGGGTTATGGATACATTCAATTCATTGAGAATAAAAATGACTTGAAAAAAGTAAAAACATTCACAGAAAAGCCAGGAATTGAACTGGCAGAGGTTTTTTATAAATCGGGAGAATTCTTGTGGAATGCCGGAATCTTTATTTGGAACGTACAAACAATACTAAATTCCTTCCAAAAACATCTGCCGGATATGTATGATTCTTTCAAGACGATAAAAAAAATGGTATCATCTTCCGAAGGAAAAGAAGAGCTGAGGAAACTCTATGGAACCGTTCAGTTTATTTCCATTGATAATGGAATTATGGAAAAAGCCGACAATGTATATGTGATTCCTTCTTCCTTCGGTTGGTCTGATTTGGGGACATGGAAATCATTGTATGAAAACTCTAAAAAGGATAAGCAGGGCAATGTAAAAAGAGGAAAACCGATTTTAACCTACAATTCCAATAAATCATTAATCTATACAAGTCAAAATAAGGCGGTTATCGTTGACGGACTTGATAATTACATTGTGGTAGACACAGAAAATGCCTTGTTGATTTGTCCTATGGACAAAGACCAGACAATCAAAACATTTGTCAGTGATTTGAAACTAAACAAAGGAGAGCAATTCACTTAATTTTAATTCCTAGTTTTTTGTGGGTTCTTCTGTAGGCCCAATTTTCTTTATGATCAATCCATTTCTGGCCGAGGCATTTTCGAATGAGATAATCCAAATGCCGCATAAAGAAAATGTTGTTTACCATTCCCAAAATCCTTTTAGGGTCCTGAGGCAAAGCTCTCATTGAAATTGAAAACCCACCGTCGAGATAGGTGATGTAATGCCACCATTCCCCCGGAATGTATAAAGCATCGCCGTGTTTCATATTGGCTTCGAAGCCCTGTGCTTGTTTCAGTGCGGGAAACTTTTCAAAATCGGGATTACTCATGTCGATACCATCCATATTGTGAATGGACATAGGGACTTTGTAAAGGTTTGTATTTTGATCCGGCCCAAACAGCAAAACTTTTTTATGCCCTTCAAAGTGAACGTGTAAGTTATCTCCCAAATCAATGTCATAATGCATAAAAACCTTTGCATCGCTTCCTCCAAAAAACAAAGCGGGAATACGTTTGAAGTATTTTAATCCGATGTCAGGGTATTCAAAATCATTCAATAATTGAGGACAGTTATCTTTAACCATATAAAAGAAAATTCGCAAGTCTGTCGGTTCTGACCTGAGTAAATCAATGTATTGGTCTATTTTCATTTTGGTCACAGGCTCATAGGAGCTTTTATTGCCTTTGGTCGGCTCGCTGTTGTACAAGGGAACGATTTGATCTCCGGCCAATTCTTTGATGTAATCAAATCTCCATTTGTCATTCCAGGAATCAGTTAAACCTTCAATCAGCACAGGCCGTTTGGGCTTGTAATGATTTTTGATGAAATCTTCTTTTGAAATTCCTTTTAGGCGGTCAACAGGCGGCAAATTAAACTCTCCCATATTCCAAAATTTATATGTTTACAGTTGCGCTATTGTATGCATTATTGATCTTATCCAACAAATGTTTTCTTCCCACCAATTCAGAGCAGGTCAAAACGGCACTTATGGTAACACCCAAAATTCCATGCATATTGATGCTCTGTCCGGTCAGAAATAAATTTTTAATCTTGGTTCTAGGGGTCAAATAACTTCTCATGGGAAAATTGGCATCTTTCACAAATCCGTACATACATCCTGTTTCACTGCCAATGTAATCCCTGTAGGTAAGCGGAGTTGCCACGTATGTGGAAAGGATGCAATCCCGGATGGTTGGGAATTTTTTTTCCAGTTCTTTTAATAAAAGTTCTGTTTTTTCTGCCTTGAATTTCTCATAACGCTCTCCTCTGAAATCTTTTTCAGAAACAGTATTAAAGGATGCCCCCCATTCCTCTACATCTTCGAAACGCATATAGGTGAGAACGCTGATTCCATCTGCCCAAATCTCTTTTTCAGTTTTTGCACTCATTGAAACCATATATCCCTCCGGCCAGTTTTCAGGTTCGTAGAATGAACTTTTCCACACATTTGATTCATGTTTGAAATGATAATAATTCCTGTTCAAATAGGGAAAAGTATCTTTTTTTAGGGTAATGTATAAACTGAATGAAGAAATGGTATTTTCTATACTTTTTATTCGTTTTAAATAGGATTTTCGGATGGGATAATCTTTCAGCAGATCCATCGTGATTTTGGGATCAACATTGGAAATAAAAGTTTTTCCGAAATAAACGGAACCATCCCGCGTTTCAACATACTTTACTTCTCCGTCTTCTATATGAAATGATTTTACCTCTTTATGTTTAAGTACATTTCCTCCGTTTTTACGAATTTCTTTAATTAGTAATTTAGCAATCTGGCTCCCGCCTTTCAAACAGCGCCATGCACTTTCTATGTAGGAATTAATGGAGAGTGCATGTACATAAAAAGGAGTTTTATTTTCGATTCCGGCATATAAAAAATTAGTGCCTGCAAGTACTGCCCGCAACTTAGGGTTTTGGGTTGCAGCCTTGATGACTTCATCTGCTTTATGTGAAAAAATGGTTTCTCCGGCAACATACGTTTCACTCGAATCCAACCGATAAAGCGGAAAATTGTCACAGACATCTTTCATTTTTTGATAAAAAACACGAATATTTTCTTCTTCTTCCGGAAAAAACCGGGACAGTTGCCTGACGAAATTTTCAGAACCTTGCGCATACGGATATTCATTCGGGTCGTTGTCAAATGTTACAAAATCAAATCCATCCACATCCATTTGTTTAATTTTCAAAGCATCAAGAATTCCTAAATAATGGAAGTATTTGTGTAAATTCTGGTCAGTATCCAGCCCACCGATATAATGCACGCCCGTATCGAATATACATTTATCGCGTGAAAATGTTTGGAGATTACCACCGAATTGTTGATTTTTTTCTAAAACGAGTACCCTAAAGCCTTCACGACACAGGATATTTGCACAAACCAAACCTCCCAATCCGCTCCCGATGATTATTATATCAAATTCTTCCTGCATATTTATTTTTGAAAACCATCAAATTATTTTCTGTAAAGAACAATTCCCAATCCTCTAAATTAACCAATTTTTCAAATTGACTTAATTCTTCTCCGGATTGAATGATCGCGTATTCAAAAATCTCAAAAATCTCAGGCAAATTTTCCGTGAAATTTAGAGGAAACCGATTTACGGTAAAGGTGTTTTTAGCAATTTTGATCTTTTCCATATCCGGATCCCAGGAGAGGACCTGTCGCGACGCAGAGTCATAAACCAACAAGAAATCCAATACGCCATAGCCACATCCTAAATGGAGGATTTTTGCTTTTTGGGGTATAAGACTCAGAATTTTGTGATAGGAGCCTTTGTTTTTTTCAAAATCCGAATTAAATTCTTTCTGAATGTAAAGAGGTTTATATATGTAATTGAATTTCAATTTGTTTTTGAAATAATTTTCATCTTCATCAGTTCTTTTTAATTCAATAAACTTTTTTTTAAAGTAAGAACTGATTTTTTTGCTTCGTTCAGAATATGTTTTTCCGAAACGTTCATCATCAGGCTTAATGAGCGGAAGATACTGAAGGGTTAATTTTCCGGTTTTTACCAAATTGTCATTTTTGGGTAGCAAATCCGCATTTCCACGGACCAAAACGGGTAAAATTTCCAGGTTTAATTCATTTGCCAGATGGAAAGCTCCTTTATGAAAACGTTGAATCGCTGAAGTCATGGAACGCGTCCCTTCCGGAAAAATAACAAGAGAGTAACCCTGCTTTATTTTTTCTCTCAGCCCCTCTAGGCCGTCTTCATAATTTTCAGAAACAGAATAAAACCCGGCCATTTGAATCGCTTTCCCAAAAAACTTAGAATTCAACACACGGTTATTGACCATAAAAATTGCCTTGGGATGAATCATCCCCAAAGTCGGCGTGTCTAATTGCGAAGTATGGTTGGCGATAATAATGCGCGGCTGGTCAAAATTCAGGTTTTCTTTTCCGAGGGTATTGATCTTAATAAAAGGTGTCCAATACATCAGTTTTTCAAAAAACAGCCTTACAATTTTGTGGAAAACATTGAACTTTCTTTTTTTACTTACCGGTACTATGGGAATAAAGATTTGTGCCAAAATATTGAGCAGAAAGCCTCCCACGAAAAAATACCCGAAAGTTCCGAGGGTAAGAATTAAATTAAAGATCCTGCGAGGTGTATTTCCTTTGTCTTGAGGTTTTTGAATGAAAAAATTAAACAGCCACGGTTGAATCGTAAAAGACATTAAAACCACGACAGATAAACCAATGATAGGAATCCAAGAAATAGAATAAATCGCAGGGTGTTTGGCAAAAACCAAAACGCCAAAACATAAAA
>CAZKOC010000047.1:0-11891 GCA_964554275.1 uncultured Weeksellaceae bacterium | reverse complement strand
GTGGTGTTTGTCATGATGGATTTCCATCGTTTTTGCATCTATGTGTGGTTCCAATGCATCAAACGCATACGGTAATTTGGGTAATTCAAATGCCATGATTTTATGGTTTTAAATGTTAATAATTATGTTTGAATTCAAATATAAGGCGCATTTTCCCAAATTGTGTGAAGATTAAATTAAAACTTCCTATTAGTAGATAAATTTTCTAAATTGCACTAAGAAATTTTCAAGATGTCCAGATTCAGAAAAATCCTGTTACGAACCTTCCAGATAATTCTGGGAATTATCTTGCTGTTGGTTGCAATTCTTTACATAACGGATAATGACTATATCATTCGCGGTGTGCAGCTCACTTATATGAAGGGACATAACACGGCCAATATAGATGATTACAAGGATTTTGACAATAATATCATTTTGGCGGATAAGCCACAGCCTTGGTTTCAACATGAACTATACAATAAAATTCCGCTGACCGATACGCTGAAAAATGAACTGGAACGCTATAAATCCATCGGATTTTTTGTTGCGAAAGATGGTGAAGCACTTTGGGAATATTATTGGGACGGTTATTCGGATGAAAGCCATACGAATTCTTTTTCCATGGCGAAATCCGTGATTACGATGTTATTGGGAAAAGCCATTGAGCAAGGTTACATAAAGTCGCTTGATCAACCGATTACCGATTTTTTGCCTGAATTTAAAGATAATGAATTTGCCAAAAAATGTACGATAGGTGATTTGTCGGCAATGACTTCGGGTTATGATTGGAGCGAAGATTATTATTTGCCCTTAAACCCGACAGCTAAAGCATATTATGGCGATAAAATTGAAAAGCAAATGCTCAGCAGGAATTTTATTGCAGAACCGGGTGGACATTTCAATTATCTTTCCGGAACGACTCAACTTTTAGCAATCGTGTTGCAAAGAGCAGTTGGAATCAGTATTTCGCAATATTTACAGGAAGAATTCTGGCAACCGATGGGAATGGAAAACGACGCTTACTGGTCCAAAGACCGGAAAGACGGAATGGAAAAAGCCTATTGTTGTTTGAGTAGCAATGTCCGTGATTTTGGGAAATTCGGCCAGTTATTGCTCCAAAAAGGAAATTGGAATGGGAAACAAATCCTTGATTCTACTTTTGTAGAAAAAATGATTACGCCAAATTACAAAGCGTTCAATAAAGGAGAACACGCGCGTTACGGATATTCCATCTGGACGGATTACGAACATGAACCCAATTTTTATGGACTGATGGGTCATTTGGGACAGCGTGTGATTGTCGTTCCGAGTGAAAATTTAATCATCGTCCGGTTGGGGCATGAAAAAGACAATCGCAATATGGGCAAAGGATTTCTTGATAACGACACTTATTATTTTGTTGATGAAGTGATGAAAATGCTCAAAACCAATAACCTCTTAACCGCTCAAAATGTTAAAAAAGATACCCTCCCATAAAGTTTTATTTCTCGATATAGAAACCGTTCCCGAAGTTGGAAGCTGGAATGAATTAAATTCCGACTGGCAAAATTTATGGTCAAAAAAAGTCGAAAGGCAATTGGGCGAAAATGAAACACCGGAAGAATTTTATGGTAAACGCGCCGGAATATTAGCCGAGTTCGGAAAAATCATCTGTATTTCCTGCGGAATTATTTCGGATGAAAATAAAATCAGGATCAAAAGTTTTTACGGCGACAACGAAAGTGAAATCCTGAAAGAATTTAATGAAACACTTTCAGGAAAATATTTCGATTCGAATTTAATTTTATGCGCCCACAACGGTAAAGAATTTGATTTTCCGTTTATGGCAAGACGTATGATCATCAATGGAATTGAACTGCCTAAAGTGTTGGATATGCAAGGAAAAAAGCCCTGGGAAATTCCGCATCTGGATACGATGGAACTGTGGAAATTTGGCGACTACAAACATTATACTTCCCTGAATTTATTGGCTGCCGTTCTCGGCATTCCAACTCCGAAAGACGATATAGATGGTTCGCAGGTGGCTTCGGTTTATTATGACGATTACGATCTGGAGCGAATTAAAACGTATTGTGAAAAAGATGTGCTGACCGTGGCTCAGATTTTCAGGAAGTTTCGAAACGAAACGCTTTTGGAAAGGGAATGATTTGATTTTTTACTCACTCTCCATATCCTCGCCTGTCAAATGTGTCAGAGTCAATTCGGCGCGTTCAACAGAATTCCGGTACATTTTGATGATTTTCACCTGATAATCAGGTAAATCTAAAACATCTCCTGCCTTTAATTCTCTGTCGGGAAAAGTTTCCGCCAATAATCCGGCAAGCGTGTCGTAGTGCTCGCTTTCTTCAAAACGATAAGGCAAATGACGGTTAATGTCCGACAGATTATGGTGTGCATTCACTGAATAAGTTCCATCTGTAATTTTCACTACGATCGGGTCCTCATTGTCATATTCATCCTGGATTTCACCTACCAGTTCTTCCAAAATATCTTCCATGCTTACAATCCCGGTCAGCTCGCCGATCTCGTTGGTTACCACGGCCATTTGTATGTGCTTCTTCTGGAATTGTTTCAATAGATTCTTGATTTTGGAACTCTCGGAAATAAATAAAGGTTTGCGCAAAATTCCCAGGAAACTAGTTTCCTCCGGTTTGTCCAAGGTCAATTTCATCAAATCTTTTGTGTAAAGAATTCCTTTTATATTGTCCAGTGATTCTTCGTAAACAGGATAACGCGAATAGCCTTCATTAATAGCAAAATCAATGGCTTCTCTGACAGTAGAGTTGAGTTCCAGGGCAGAAACATTTTTACGTAAAGTCTGAATGTTATTTACACGGCGGTCATCAAATTCAAATACATTTTGAATCAGGTCGCGTTCGGTTTGCTCAATTGCTCCACCTTCCTGGCTTTCCGTAATGATCATTTTCAATTCTTCTTCCGAATGAATTTCAGAGCCATGAATCGGTTTGATGCCGACCATCTTCAAGATAAAATTCGCCAAACCATTCATCAGCCAAATGACAGGCTTCCCTATGATGTAAAAAACCCTCAAAGGCCAGGCTATGGCAAAGGTAGTATTGGCCGGATAACGTATCGCAAGGGACTTTGGCGCCAATTCACCAAAAACAATATGTAAAACGGTGATGATGGCAAAGGCTATCCAAATCGCACTGTTTTGCGCAATTCCTACCCAATAGGGTGAATCAAGCCCGAACAAAGAAAAGGTTTTGACGATAACCGGGGAAAGAGAGCTTTCCCCCACCCATCCTAAACCAAGTGAGGCCAGCGTAATTCCCAATTGTGTAGCCGCCAAATAAGAATCCAGATTGGAAACAATAGATTTGGCAGTTTTTGCCAGGTTTTTATTCAAATCAGTTCTGACGTCAATTTGTGAAGAACGAACTTTTACAATGGCAAATTCCGCGGCTACAAAAAAACCGTTGAGTGCAACCAGAAAAACTGTCAAGATTAATTTCCAAGCTGAAATTTCACCGGGAATGATATGCCCGCCCAAACCGCCGGCGGCAACTATGAAAGAAAGTAACGGGTCTGCATCCATTTAAGCTGTTTTACAAGGCAAGCTTCTTTTTTTGTTTTTTGAAACCTGTGAACCTTCGATCACTTTTAGCGTCAAATAAAATTGACTTCTGCTAAAAACCTTTGTTACAAAAATATAATATTTTCCCCGAATTGCAAACATTAATCAACACCTCAATTGTCTAAAAAGATTTTATACTTTTATTGTATGAATTTACCGGGGGTAAAAAGTTGTATTTTTCTTTTATTGCTGATTACGGCGAACTTAAATGCGCAGGAAATAGAATTGAAAGAAAATTCACGGGAGTTATGCGAACAATTAATAAATGGTTCATGGCAAGATATAGACAATAAAAACTATACAATTGCGCTCGAAAAATTATGGAAAGCGGAAGTAATTGCAGAGCAAAACCAGTGGGACGATTTGCTCTGGCACATCAAAAACCGCATAGGAACCATTTATACTTATCTTTCAAGCTTTGCGGAAGCTTTGAAATACCTGCAGGAATCCTATGCCATCACGCAGCAAAATGAAACTTTATACAAAAATGGAGCATCTCCTTTATCAAACATCGGGCTTTTATATTATAATGAAAAAAAGTATGAAGAAGCCCTGCATTATTATGTAAAGGCTTATGATATAGTCAAAAATGACGATGGATTGATCAAGAAGCATGTTGCCGTTTTATTGGCCAATGTCTATAACCGGACAAATCAACCGGACAAAAGTTTGGAAATACTGAGTGCGACAAAAGAAGATGTCAATAATTCAACGGTCAATTTTATATGGAAAGGAGCTTATGTAGATGCATTGTTTACAAACGGAGAAGTCATAAAAGCTGAAAATGAGGCAAAGCAGCTGCTTACAGAATTGAATGAAGGTGTATATAAAGACCACCGGCAAATATGTTATGCGTGTCTTACCGAATTGTTGTCAAAAATATATGCGGAATTGGGGCAGTTTGATTTAGCTCTTACTTATGCAAAAGACGGATTACAAAAAACAGATGAGCTTCCAAAACGTATTGATTTGTATGAGGAAATTTCCGGTTTGTACCTGAAAAAAAATCAATATTCCATCGCTTTACAATACAAAGACTCTGTTGTACAAACAAAAGATTCCCTTTCCTCTATGATTAACAGGAATTTATATGAAGCAAATAAAGCCAAGTTCAGGGTACAGGAGTATCAAAGTGATCTGATCAAAGAAAAAGAGCGTAAGAAAATACAGCAATATATTTTTATAACAATAGCGGCGTTTGGTTTGTTTGTCTTTTTCATGGTTTATAAAAGTTTAAAAAATAACGCGGTCAAACAAAAACAAAGAGCTATAATTTCAGACCTGGAGCTTGAGAAAGAAAAAAAGGAACACCAAATTGCCGAGCAGCAGAAACTTCTGGTTGAGAAAAAATTGGAAACCACAAGACTAAAGCAGCAGCAGCTGAAACACGAAATTGCAGAAAAAAACAGGGAGCTTACAGCAAAGGCTTTGTACCTCAGTAACAGAAATGAATTGATACGTGATGTCATTAATTCTGTCGAAATTAACAGTAATGCAATTCAGGGAAAGGATACTTCCGAAAAAATAAAAGTCGTCAAAAATTTCTTAAAAACAGATCACCAATGGGATGACTTCATCAAACATTTTGAAAGTGTAAATCCAAATTTTTTAAAACGCCTAAAAGAAAAACACCCCCAGCTTACCTCCAATGATGTCCGGTTTCTCTGCTATGTATATATGAACCTGAGCATAAAGGAGATCAGTATGGTTTTTAATATCACATACAATACCTGTGTTATCAGGAAACAGCGCATTATGGAAAAAATGGGTTTAGAAAAAAAGAAAACATCTCTCTATGATTATGTGCTAAACATTTCCCAATAGTTCTGTCACTTTCTTAATTTTTTCTGAAATGTCACTTTTTTTCAATATGCTTTTTTTGGTGTAGATGAACGCTTTGTGAATCTTTACACTTCAAACTTATAGAACTAAAAACGTATGTATGAAAACACTATTTACAACATTATGCTTATTGATTAACTCAATTCTTTTTTCTCAAATACCGGAAATAGAATGGACAAAAAATTATGGCGGTTCCGGCGCAGAGAATCTGTGGGGTTCCGTTCTTTTCCAACAAACTACAGATGGGGGTTACATTCTTGCTGCAGGAACTACTTCAAACGATCATGATGTTTCAGAAAACCATGGAGACCAAGATTTTTGGATAGTAAAGATGAATGAAACGAGAGATATCGAATGGGAAAAATCTTATGGCGGTTCGGATTATGACGGACCTTACAGTATTGTACAAACAGCCGATGGGGGTTATATTGCTGCTGGGGTTTCCGTTTCAACCGATGGGGATGTTACGGACAATCATGGTGCTTCCGACTATTGGGTGATAAAGGTGGATGAAGCAGGAGCCATAGAGTGGAAAAAATCTTATGGTGGTTCGGGAATGGAATCTGCGACAAGAATCCAGCAGACACCGGACGGCGGTTATTTTGTCGCGGGGAGTTCTTCGTCCTCAGACGGAGATGTCGTAGGCAATGATAACGGTATTTTAAGTTACTGGGTAATCAAGATAAACGAAGGAGGCGATTTGGAGTGGTCTAAATTTTATGATGGAGAGCACTCGGCCAGGCTATATGATTTCCAGATGACTTCAGCTGGTGGTTATATTTGCGTGGGAACAACAAGTTATTTTAATCCTATGATCGGTTTCATCGAAGATATGTGGGTCGTTAAAGCCAGCGATTCGGGAGAGGTAGAATGGGAGCAGTTAGTTGTAGGAAATGATTCCGATTATGCCGATGCAGTTAGGGAAACCGCGGATGGCGGCTACATCATTGCCGGGTATAACTGGTCGTCAGATATTATAAACAACCAGGGCGAAGGGGATGCATGGCTTGTAAAATTGGATCCGGCAGGGGAAGTGGAATGGATGAATAGCTACGGTGGTTCATTTTTTGACGAATTTTCTTCTGTCGAGCAAATGCCGGATGGGGGTTATTTATGCCTGGGGGTTTCTGATTCACTGGATGGTGATGTCAGCGAAAATTTAGGGATGAGGGATTATTGGCTGGTGCGTGTTGACTCGGAAGGAAATCTTCTCTGGGAAAAATCCTTCGGCGGATCATTGCATGAAGAAACTTATAGTGATATTTTGATTACAGAAGACGGTAGTTATCTTATTGCTGGAAATTCAGAATCAAGTGATGGAGATGTTCCAGGAAATTATGGAGGTTATGATATTTGGATCATGAAACTTTCTGTTGAAAACATGGGAACTACTGAATTTGAAAACCAAATGATTTTATACCCCAACCCCACTACCGGAATCATAAACCTGCAATCCGAGGAAAAAATCAACTCTGTTTTGGTGTACAACGTTACAGGACAAAGAATGTCAATCAATTCACTGAACAAAGACAATACTTCCATTGACATTTCAAGCCTGCCAGACGGAACCTATTTCGTTGAAGTTACTTTAAACAATAATAAAACCATAAAGAGATATAAGATCATCAAAAAATAGTTTCTTTATACGTTTTCAATGTGTTAATTAGAGGGGCGGTTTTTACCGCCCTTTTTTATTTATAATCACAAATCCAAAGTTTTACATATTTTTATGGAATGAATACTCGACTGGCTAAATATTTATTGCTGTTTCTTTTCTCTTTACTTACGGCAACTCTATGTGCGCAAAAAATAGAATCCTCAGAAAACTCCCGGGAATTTTGTCAAAAGTTGATTGATGAGGCACAAGAAGATGAAGGACATAAAGAATATGCAGTTGCTTATAAGAAACTGCTAAAAGCGGAAATTTTGGCTTCTGAAAATAACTGGAAAGATTTACTTTGTCAAGTAAAAAACAGGATCGGGGGTATTTATATTATAATTTCGGATTTCGGTGAGGCCTTAGATTATTTTCAAGAATCTTATGCTTTGGCTCAGGAAGATAAGAACCTCTATAAAAATGGCATTTCCCCGTTAGGAAATATCGGAGTTTTATACGCAAGAGAAGAAAAATATGAAGAAGCGATTATATACTTTACTAAGGCGTATGAAATTGCAAAAGAAGTAGGATGGGATGAACGGAAAAAAATTATTGCCAATAATATTGCCGACTGCTATAATAATATAAATAATACAAAAAAAAGTCTGGAAATATTAAAAGAAGTTGAGAAACCGGTTAAAAGCTCTTGGATTAATTTTTTTTGGAAAGGAATTTATATAGAAACGCTCTTGAATGATGGTAAGGCCGATGAAGCCGAAATTCTTGCAAAACAATTATATGATGAGTTGGAAGATGGTGTCTATGAAGATCGGCGGGACATGTGCTATACCAATATTACTAATTTGCTGTCAATTATATATACTAAACAGAATAAGATAGATTTAGCCATTATTTATGGAAAAAAGAGCCTAAGCACCTGCGAAGAACTATCCAACCGCGTTATCTTCTATGAGAACATTACGAAGCTTTATTTAGAAAAAAGTGACTACCAAACTGCTTTTCAGTATCAGGATTCTGTTGTTCAGGCTAAGGATTCCCTTGCCAGCCTGATAAACAGAAGTCATTATGAAATGAATAAGGTAAAATTTCAAACTCATGAATACCAAAACGAATTAAAAGCAGAGAAAGAACGTAAACAGAATCAACAAAAGATTTTTTTGGGAATCGCTGTTTTTGGATTGCTTGTATTTATAATGATTTATATGGCCTTGAGAAATAATATCATTAAGCAGAAACACAAGGCTATAATTACCGATTTACAATTAGAAAAAGAAAGGGAAGAGCATCTGTTAGCTGAAAAAGAGCTGCAAATAAACAGGTTAAAACAAGAACAACTCAAACATGAAGTCGCTGAAAAAAATAGGGAATTTGCAGCGAAGGCTCTATATCTTACGAAAAGAAACAAATTAATTGAAGATATTATCCTTTCTCTCGAAACAAACAGCCAAAAATTTGACGATAAACAAATAGGAAGCCAGATAAGATATATAAAAAATATTCTTAAGGCAGATGATCAGCAAGAAGATTTTATGATTCATTTTGAGAATGTCAATCCGGTTTTTTTACAACAATTAAAAAACAAACATCCGGAACTTACAGCCAATGATATTCGCTTCCTCTGTTATGTTTTTATGAATCTTAGCATAAAGGAAATTGCAGACATCCTGCACATAACTTACAATGCATGTAGAAAAAGAAGGTGGAAAATACAAGAAAAAATGCAGCTTGATAAAACAGATTCTTTGTACGACTATCTTTTTTCTATTTGATTCTAAGATTCTGTTTTTCAATAATTTATAATTTATTATTTGTTTAGGCTTTTTTTTTCACGCAATATTTTAGCACTTATTTATGAGTTTGGTCACATTTGAATAAAAATAAGTTTAACAAAATCTTTTTATTATTCATGAAATCAGAATTACATTTTAAAACAACCTGCAAAAACAAATGGTATTGTTATGCGGCATTATTTTTTCTTCTTTTTGCCAATCAAACTTTTGGACAAACAACCCGATATGTTCAAGCGGGTTACGGAATGGACATGGGTGATTGTACTGGTGCGATTCCATGTGCTACAATCGGTTATGCCATTGGGCAATCTGGTTCAGGCGATGTTATAGAAATCGCTAACGGTACTTATACAGAATCAATTACAATTGATAAAGAGCTGACACTTAATGGAGAAAGTGAAAACGGTGCCATAATACAAGCGGCAGAAGCTCCGGGAATAGCGGAAAATCGGGTTATTTTTGTTAGCCCGGGCTCTGGAAGTGAGGTAAGTCTTAGTAATCTTACTATCCGTTATGGAAGTATTGTGGGTAGTGGCGCAGGAATTTTTCATGACTCAGGATCGATACTTAACATATCCAATGTCACTATAAGGGAAAATAAAGTCATATATGACGAAAATGTATACGTAGGAGGTGGGTTGTATTCAAAAGGACGATCCAATTTAAACAATGTTACGTTTAGTGACAATACAGCTCATGGTGGGGCGGGAATGCTATGTTTTGGGACTAATACTGAAGTTATATTGACAAATGTTGTTTTTGAAAATAATATAGCTACGGCATATGGTGGAGGACTGAGTGTTCAGCAAGGTTGCTCCTCAACTCTTACTGATGTATCATTTATCGGAAATCAGGCAAATGATGGGGCGGGAATACATAATATTTTCAACAGCGCTCAGCAAGTCTATAAAAATGTGACCTTTACCAACAATGTGGCGACACAATACGGTGGAGGTCTGTATTCTGATTCTAGTACAAGCCCCCAGTTGGTAAATGTTATTTTCTCAGGTAATTCAGCAGAGACGGGAGGCGCAATTGGTTTTTTTGCTCCCATGACACCTTCAACATTCACAAATGTTACAATTAGTAATAATACAGCGACTTCACAAGGAGGGGGTATTTATGTTTTTTTTGGGGGTGAAGGAATGAATATTTCTAATTCTATCATCTGGAACAACACCTCAGAGGGAGAGGAAGGCAATGAGATTTACAATCCTTCCGGAACTACCAATATCTCATATAGTTTATACAAAAATGACAGTAATGACATAGTAGGAGCCATAAACTCATCAAACTCTCTAATTGAAGACCCGTTGTTTGTTGATGCCGGAAATGGGCTTTTTCAATTGTCAAATGAATCTCCCGGAATTAATACAGGAAACCCTGATACAGATTTATCACTTTTCCCCGGCGGTCCTGATGATCCTTTAGACTTAGACAATAACCCACGGGTCTTTGGAGGTGTTATTGACATAGGAGCTTATGAAAACCAAACGACACTCCCTTCTTGCGGTGCTCCTACAGATGTGTTGGTTGACAATGTGACCTCTACATCTGCATATGTCAGCTGGACAGAAAACGGTGATGCCTCTGCATGGGAGATCGAATATGGGGAAAGCGGTTTTATACAAGGTGAAGGAACTGTCATTTTGGACAATAACGGAATCTTAGGAGAAACCTTAACCGACTTAGTCTCTGCTACCGAATACGATGTGTATGTACGTGCCATTTGTGATGATGGAGCAAGCGATTGGGCAGGCCCTGTTACATTCAACACACAGGAAATGGGAACTATAGAATTCGATAATCAAATCACTTTATACCCCAACCCTACCACCGGGATCATAAACCTGCAATCCAAGGAAAAGATCAATTCTGTTTTGGTTTACAACCTTACAGGACAAAGAATGTCAATCAAGTCATTGAACAAAGAAAATACTTCCATTGACATTTCAGGTCTTTCAAACGGAATCTATTTCGTTGAAGTTATTTTAAACGATAAAACCATAAAGAGACATAAGGTCATCAAAAAATAGTTTCTTTATATGTTTTCAATGTGTTAATTAAGGAGCGGTTTTTACCGCTCTTTTTTTATTTATAATCACAATTCCAAAGTTTTACATACTTTTATGATATGAATTCTCGACTGACAAAATATTTATTTAGCTTTTACTTATTCTTTTTCATCCAAATTACCAATGCGCAGGATACAAAACCTGCGGAAAACACCCGGGAAGCTTGCCAGAAATTGATGGACGAAGCTCAGGAGTATGAAAAAAACAAAGAATATGCATCTGCTTATAAGAAATTGCTGAAAGCGGAATTGCTGGCTGAACAAAATCAATGGAACGATAAGTTATGGGATATTAAGAATGAAATTGGTCAGCTTTTTTATTTTACTTCAGGGTTCGGAGATGCGCTATTATATTATCAGCAGTCAATTGATATCATAAAAAAAGATGAAACCCTAAGTGAGAAAGCTACCTATCCGCTGAATGGAATAGCTGTATTATATCAACGGGAAAGAAAATATGATGAGGCTTTGAAGTATTATATAAAAGCCTATGAAGTTGTAAAAAATAAAAGTGGGTCTTGGAGAAAATTGGTAGCCTCCAATATGGCTGACGCTTATATTAAAACAAATGAAGTTGAAAAGGGATTAGAATTGTTAAATGAGGTAAAAAACGATAAAGGTAAGCGGACTTCCAATTTTATATGGCAGGCGATTTATATTGAAGCTCTTATCGCAAATAATCAAATTAGCGAAGCACAAAATATTGCTGAACCTATGTATGCCGAACTAATGTCTGATTCAAAAAAAGGAAATATGGCTCATTGCTTTATCTGCATTGCAGGACTTGTGTCTGAGATTTATGAAAAATCAAATAAAATTGACAAAGCTATTATCCCTATAAAAGAAGCTCTGTATTATTCCGATAATTTACCAGATCATGTTGATGGTTATGAAATAATTTCCAGATTGTATCTGCGAAAAGGAGAATATAAAACAGCGCTTCTGTATAAAGATTCGGCTTTCATTGCAAAAGATTCTCTTACAGCA
>CAZKOC010000046.1:11740-12688 GCA_964554275.1 uncultured Weeksellaceae bacterium | reverse complement strand
ATCCGCTCTCTACATTATGCACATATCTTTCAACTCCCATATTGTACTGTCCGTAGGCGTCTATATAGAAACCTTCTCCAAAACGGAATCCCAAACCTCCTGTAAACGCGTGAAGGTTTGTACTTGGCGTTTCAGGTGACCAGTGTTCAGCCGGTGACGGAGATTCGTCGAAATAGTATCCTAAACGTATTGCAAGGTTTTCTGTCGCCATGTATTCACCACCTACACGATAAACCGCTCTGTCAATAAATTTCTTTGTAGAATAAGAATCATATGTTTCTTCTGTCGCTTCGTTTTCCAGTTGTATGTCCAGGCTTTTGTAAGAGCCCCATCCGTTTACGGAAACCTCAGCAGCCAGCATCAATTTTTCTGTTACCTGATAAGAAAAACCGGCCAAAAATTCGGAAGCAAGAGGTAAAGTAGCCCCGAATTTAGTAGAGGTAAAAGGCATTGTAGTGGAAAGCCCGTCCGGAAGATTGCTCCAGGTTACGTCACCATCTACAGCTTTCATATCCACTTTGGAACGGTAAGCCAGACCTATGTTCAATTTGTCGTTCGGTCTGAAATAAGCACCTACGTTAAATCCTAAGCCGTGGGCATCTGTTTCGTCGATTTCCAGCCCTACATCGTTCCCGGCTACAGACATCGTTCTTTTAAGGTTTACTTCGCCCATTGCATAAATGAACCCCGCGCCGGCACTGAACCATTCGTTGAATTTTACAGCGACTGTCGGTTGGATGAAATAAGAAGCCAATGAAATTTCTGTAACATTTGCTTTTCCTGCCCAGTCACTTGGCCATTTTACAGTATTTCCGAAAGGAGTCGTTACACTTATCCCGACGGTAATGTCTTCAAGTGGGCGGTAAGTAGCCGCGAAATAAACGGGAGTCCCCATAGGGCTGTCCGTTTCAGCGGTTTCCAGTGTACTTGCATTTTGCCATTTAGCAT
>CAZKOC010000046.1:0-11730 GCA_964554275.1 uncultured Weeksellaceae bacterium | reverse complement strand
TAACGCCAAAACCACCAAGCGCCACACTGAATTTGCTGTCAATGAACGCAATACCTGCCGGGTTAAAAAACGCAATACTCGCATCGCGCGCATGCATAGAGGAGGTAATCCCCATAGATGCCTGACGCACTCCTTGTAATGCAACACGGTATCCCCCTGCAAATGCAGAAGAGCAAAGGCAGACCGCGATGAGCATCAAATAAATTCTTCTCATGCTATTTTCAATTAAATGTTAATGTTATGTAAACAAATGTAAAAAAATAATTTAACTATTATGCGTACATAATAAAATTTATAAAATTCTTTTTAATTCTTCAGAAATGAGAAATGCCTCACTCCAGCAAGCCTGAAAATTAAATCCGCCCGTGATGGCATCGATGTTTAAAATTTCTCCTGCCAAAAAGAGATTCGGAACAATTTTACTTTCCATCGTTTTGAAATCTATTTCTTTTAAATCAACCCCGCCGGCGGTTACAAATTCTTCTTTGAAAGTACTTTTGCCTTTTACGCTGTAAATTCCTTGTGTCAGTTCATCTGAAATTTTTTGAATCTGAATTTTATTTAAATGAGAAAAACTCAAACCTGAAGGGATATTTGAAATTTCCAGAATTCTGTGCCAAAAACGTTTTGGGAAAGAAAAAGGATTAACCTTGTAAACTGATTTTTTAGCATTTTCCAATTTGAATTCATTCAGAAAACCAATGCATTCATCCGGTTCTTTCTGAATGAAATTGATCCTGATTTTAAAATCATAATTCAATTGATTCAAGCCGATTGCTCCCCATGCGGAAAGCTTCAAAGCTGCAGGGCCACTCAATCCCCAGTGTGTAATGAGCATCGGGCCTTCTGCTTCTAACTTTAATTGAGGAATCGAAATTTCCACCCATTCAAAGCTGATGCCCATCAAATCTTTTAACCTTTCATCTTTGATGTTGAATGTGAATAATGAAGGAACGGGAGTTACAATTTTGTGTCCCAAATTCTTCAGGATTTCCATAGATTTTACGCTGCTTCCGGATGTGAAAATGATTTTCTCGAATTCATAAGAATTTAATTTTGTTTCAATTATAAATGAATTGTCCTTCTTTATGATTTTTTGTACAGTTTCTCCGAACCGTGTTTCTACCTGATTTTTTTCCACTTCTTTCAAAAGACATTCGATGATGCTCAACGAAGAATTAGAAACGGGAAAAATCCGGTTGTCCTCTTCAATTTTCAATGGGACTCTCCTGCTTTCGAACCATTCCATCGTGTCACCAGGCTGAAACTTGTGGAACACGCTGAGCAGTTCCTTTTTTCCTCTCGGGTAAAATCCCACCAATTCCCTTGGGTCAAAACATGCGTGTGTAACATTGCAGCGTCCACCACCCGAAACACGGACTTTCTGTAGCGGAAGAGAAGACTGTTCAAACAAAATAGTTTGGCTTCCCAACTCCTTTCCCAGGTTTGCTGCAGTAAAATAACCTGCAGCTCCGCCTCCGATGATGGCAATTTTTTTCATTTGTCAAATTTAACGAAGTTCAAAGCCCGTTTTTCGAAATTTGTAATTAAATCAAGATATTTTTATTGTTAAACCGCGCTTTCCGAACTTCTAACTTCGCAATTCGACAAACGATTCGTACTTTTGCACAAAAATTTCGGTATGCAACTTTTAGACGGTGTAAAACTCGCACGGGAAATCAAACAGGAAATAAAAGAAGCGGTTGACTTATTGGTTCAATCCGGGAAAAGGCCTCCGCATTTGGCTGCTGTCTTAGTGGGAAATGATGGCGCGAGCCAAACCTATGTAAGCAATAAAATCAAAGATTGTGAACAGGTCGGATTTAAATCTTCTTTGGTCAAATTGCCTAATACTGTTTCTCAGACCGAATTGATCGAAGAAATTCAGAAATTAAATAAACAGGAAGGTCTGGATGGGTTCATTGTTCAGTTGCCTTTGCCAAAACAGATTGACCAGGAAGAAATTATAGAAGCTATTGATCCGAGAAAAGATGTGGATGGATTTCATCCGGAAAATTTCGGGAAAATGGCATTGGACATGAGCACTTTTTTGCCAGCGACACCCTTTGGAATTTTGGAAATGCTGGAACGATATCAGATTCCGACACGTGGAAAGCATACAGTTGTAATCGGGCGAAGCCGTATTGTAGGAAGACCGATGAGTATTTTGATGGGCCGTAAAGATTTTCCGGGAAATAGTACGGTAACCCTGACACATAGCAACACCGAAAATTTATCTTACTATACTCATTCGGCGGATATTATCATCACCGCTTTGGGTGTGCCCGGATTTTTGAAAGCTGACATGATCAAAGAAGGTGCGGTGGTTGTAGATGTAGGGATTACCCGTGTGGATGATGATTCCGAAAAAGGATACAAGTTAGTGGGGGACGTGGACTTTGAAAACGTAAAAGACAAAGCATCATGGATAACACCAGTTCCCGGAGGAGTCGGTCCGATGACCCGCGCAATGCTATTGAAAAATACACTTTTAGCTTACAAGAACAACACAAAGTGATTACCTTAAATTCCATTACCGAAGAACAATCTGAATTACTGAAGGAAGGAAAATTCCTTCCGGTGATGGAACATTTCTATACGCTTCAGGGAGAAGGCGCGCACGCCGGAAAAGCCGCTTACTTCATTCGTTTGGGCGGATGTGACGTGGGTTGTCACTGGTGCGATGTGAAAGACAGCTGGGATGCGGAAATCCATCCGCTGACCGATATGGGAGAATTAGCCAAAACCGCGACCGGTGTTTCCAAAACGATTGTAATTACAGGAGGTGAACCGCTGATGTGGAACCTGGATTTTTTGACCCAAAAATTAAAAGAATTCGGAGCAACCATTCATATTGAAACTTCAGGAGCGTATTCGCTCAGCGGACAAATTGACTGGGTTACACTTTCACCCAAAAAATTAGCAGATGTTCAGCCTGATGTGATTGCCGCTGCGAGTGAATTAAAATGTATTATTTTCAACAATGACGATTTCCGCTTTGCAGAAAAATATGCTGAATTAGTAAATCCAGATTGTAAATTGTATCTGCAGGTAGAATGGAGTAGAAAAGAGAAAATGTCGCCGCTGGTGGTTGAATATGTAAAAGCAAATCCGAAGTGGCTGGTTTCTGTTCAGACGCATAAATATCTGGATATTCCGTAACGAAATTCGAAATTCCAATTCGAGCTTCGAGTGTTTAGATTTTGTATCTTTCGCTCTTAAATCAAAACAAAAATTCATTTATGAAATTATTATCAGCACTAATCATTTTATTCGTTTCATTCGGATTAAATGCCCAAACCAAAAAAATCGATACTTCTAAAAGTTCAATTCATTGGATTGGGAAAAAAATAATGGGACAACATGACGGAACGATTGATTTCAAAGAAGGTTCTTTGATTTTTGACGGGAAGAAATTAACCGGAGGAAATTTTACAGTGGATATGAAGACGATAAGCACTACCGATGTAGAAGGAAAAGCAAAAGGAAATTTAGATGGACACCTTAAATCAGATGATTTTTTCGGAGTGGAAAAGTTCCCAACTTCAAAACTTGTTTTCAAAAAAATCACAGATAAGGGTAACGGTTTATATACCATAACAGCAGACCTGACTATAAAAGAAATTACCAACTCCATTACTTTTGACATTATTGTAAAAGACAGTATTGCAACGACAAATTTCAGTGTTGATAGGACTAAATTTGATGTCAAATACGGTTCCAAGTCTTTCTTCGAAGAAATTGGAGACAGGGCGATTAATGATGAATTTGAACTGGGGGTTAAGCTGGTATTTTAATCAGATTTAATTCATAATAAATTTCAATCCCGTTGATTCATTTCAGCGGGATTTTTACTTTTAAACAAGAAGAATTCTAAATTGAAACTCCTGATTTCAGTCATTTTCATTTTGAATAAATTGATTTAAATTTAGAAAGAATTAATACTTTTCAATCATGAAAAAACTAATATTGTTCATCGTTTTATCTGCCGGATTTATTTCTTGCGGTTCCGACTCAAAAGAGCAGGAGAAAGTAAGCTCCACTTCTTCGGAGGGACAGGAGAAAGCTGTTTCCAATGAAATTTCTTTGAAAGGAACAGACGATATGAAATTCGATAAAACCAAATTTGCTGTAAGGGCAGGAGAAGAAGTGATGTTGACTTTTACGAATGCCGGGGTTTTGCCTCTTGAAACCATGGGGCATAATGTAGTGGTTTTGGAAAAAAATGCCGATGTCGCAAAATTTGCAAACGCTTCTGCAAAATCAAAAGAAACCGGCTATATATCTGACTTATACATTACCGATATCATTGCACAAACCAAACTATTGGGGCCTGGCGAATCCGAAACCATTAAATTCACGTTGAAAGAACCGGGTGATTATACTTTTATCTGTACTTTTCCGGGACACTGGATTGTTATGAAAGGTGTGATAATTGCTGTTTAAGCAGATCCGGAATACCTTCGACAAAGTTTCAAACTTTGTCGAAGTTCAATTAATTTCTAACTTCGTAATTCTAAAATCGAAGAATGGCAGATGTAAAAATAACCATCATAGACCGCGAAGGTATTTCACACGAAGTAGATGCGCCAACCGATATGGCAATGAACATCATGGAACTCGTTCGGGCTTACGAATTAGCTCCGGAAGGAACCATCGGGATTTGCGGCGGGATGGCCATGTGTGCTTCGTGCCAGTGTTATATTTTGTCTGAAGATGTAGAACTTCATCCTATGCAGGACGATGAAGAAGCCATGCTTTCGGAAGCTTTCAATGTCAGGGAAAACAGCCGTTTGGGTTGTCAAATAAATATCACCGAAGAAATCGACGGACTTGTTTTGGAGCTAGCTCCTGAGTATTAAGCTAAATTAATCGTATTGAGCCGTATAGTTCATTAAATCTCTGTACATAGGGTCAGATGAATTGTAGAAATTTTTGATGAGTGCTCTCATATTACTGGCGTCACCATATTCCACCAGGTAAACATCAGCGTACACGGTTTGTCCTTCCGGCTTATCCAATTCATTATTGTCTGCCTGTAATCCAGAAATCAAATAGCCTTTAGCGTCAAATGACAATACAAAATTGTCCGGAGAATAAGTTCCGACACCTTGTATGAAAGAGGCTTCACTCTCTGCCATAAGATAAATTATCATATTGGAATCCTCATCAAATTCATAATACAAAGAAGAATAAAATTCAACTATATTATAATTGCCATTTCCTCTCGGGTATCTCACGCGAATGGTAGCAGGTGTTTCTTCCTTGTCTGAAAAATCTTCAGATACAATCATCACCTCGTATTTATTCTTGTCTGATGCAGTCCAGGAATAGAAATCAACAATATCTACTTTTGTGGCTTGTCCGTTGCAAAGGATTAAGAGGATTAGAAATGTAAATGAAAAGAAGAGTTTCATAGTTTAATCTTTTTAGTTTTCCACAAATATATAGAATTTGCGCAAAGTTAAGATAAGGCTTAAATTTCTATTTATTAACTTTACCAACTATGAATTCAGAAGACAAAAGATTATTTTTATTAGACGCTTACGCTTTAATTTTCAGAGGATATTACGCCTTTATCAAAAACCCGAGGATCAATTCAAAAGGATTGAATACTTCCGCGATTATGGGTTTTACCAATTCATTGCTAGATGTTTTGAAACGGGAAAAACCAACCCATATAGCAGTTGTTTTTGATGTGGGACAAGCTACCGTAAGAACCGTTGACTATGATCAGTACAAAGCCAACCGTGACGAAACGCCCGAAGCCATCAAAATTGCGGTTCCGTATATCCAGGAAATTATCCGTGCTATGTGTATCCCGGTTTTGTTTGCAGAGGGTTATGAAGCAGATGATGTAATTGGAACTCTGGCAAAGAAGGCTGAAGAAAGAGGTTATACCACTTTTATGGTCACGCCCGATAAAGACTTTGCGCAACTGGTTACGGATAAGATCAAAATGTACCGTCCACCCGCGTTTGGAAAAGGAATTGAAGTTTGGGGTGTAGAAGAAGTAAAAGCAAAATTCGAAGTAGATGATCCAATGCAGGTTATAGATTTTCTTGGAATGATGGGTGACAGTGTCGATAATATCCCCGGTCTCCCCGGCGTAGGAGAAAAGACGGCCAAAAAGTTCCTAAAAGACTACGGGAGCCTGGAAAATCTTTTAGAACATACACATGAGCTCAAAGGGAAACTCAGAGAAAATATTGAAGCCAATAAAGAACTGGGTATTTTGTCTAAAAAATTAGCCACAATCATTACGGACGTACCGGTGGAATTCGATGAAGAAGATTTAACGATGTGCGAGCCTGATGTGGAAAAAGTAAAAGAGCTTTTCATTGAATTAGAATTCCGCCAGCTATTGGAGAATTTTTACCGAACTTTCAATTTGGAATCCCAAGTTGTTGAAAAAGCCAAAACTGTTTCTGAAAAAGCTGTTCAGGCTTCATTGTTTGATGACCCCGACGTCGGACCGGTTGAGTTAAATCAAAATTCATATTATAAAGAAATCGACAATTATGATCATTTGTATCAGCTGGTTGAAGGAAAAATAGGCCGTAAATTATTGATTGAAAAATTAATTCAACAAAAAGAAGTTTGTTTTGATACTGAAACGACCGGATTGGATGCTTTGACTGCAGAACTGGTTGGAATTTCTTTCAGTTTTGAACAGGGAAAAGGTTATTACATTCCGTTTCCGCCAAATTTTGAAGAAGCGAAATCAATCATAGAAGAGTTCAAACCGTTTTTTGAATCCGAAACGGTTTTAAAAATCGGTCACAACCTGAAATATGATTACAAAGTTCTTCACAAATATGGAATCGAACCGAAAGGAACATCTTTCGATACGATGATAGCCCATTATCTGCTCAATCCCGATATGCGGCACGGAATGGACATTTTGTCCGAAACTTATTTGCAGTACAAACCCGTTTCCATAGAAAGCCTAATCGGAAAAAAAGGTAAGAATCAAAAGATATTCAATGAGCTGGAACTGGAAGTTCAGAAAGAATATGCGGTAGAGGATGCCGATGTAACACTTCAGCTCAAACATTTTTTCGCTCCGCAATTGCCCGAAGTCAACGCTCAAAAACTATTCGAAGAAATCGAAATGCCTTTGATGGAAGTCCTTGCCGATATGGAAATCGAAGGGATTCGATTGGATACGGATGTTTTGGAAGAACAATCCATCAAAATAAATAAAGAAATCATCGAACTGGAAAAACGGATTTACCAGGATGCAGATCAGGAATTCAACCTGAATTCACCCAAACAATTGGGAGAAATCCTTTTTGATAAAATGAATTTGGTTTCCAAAGCAAAGAAAACAACTACCGGCCAGTATGCGACGGGAGAGGAGGTATTGGTTAAATTAAAAGACAAACACCCCATCATCAATCATATTCTGGATTACCGTCAATTGCAGAAACTGAAATCGACTTATGTTGATGCTTTGCCCAAAGAAGTAAGCCCGGATACAAAAAGAGTGCATACGACCTTTAGTCAAACTGTTGCTGCAACGGGAAGATTGGCATCCGTGAATCCGAATTTGCAAAATATCCCGATTCGTTCGGAACAAGGGCGTGAAATCCGTAAAGCGTTTGTTGCAAGAGATGAAAATCATGTTTTGGTTTCGGCGGATTATTCTCAAATCGAATTGAGGATTATTGCAGAATTAAGTCAGGATCCGATGATGATGGAATCCTTTATGAAAGGGGAAGATATCCACCGTTCTACCGCCGCCAATGTTTTTAAAGTTGCTTTGGACGGGGTAACACGCGAACAGCGAAGCCATGCAAAAACCGTGAATTTCGGGATTATTTATGGCGTTTCCGCTTTTGGTTTATCGGAACAAACCGGGCTTTCCCGTTCGGAATCCAAAGATTTGATCGATGCTTATTATGAAACTTACCCTGTCTTGAAAAAATACATGGAAAATCAAATCCAGACTGCACGCGAGCAAGGTTATGTGGAAACTATTTTGGGAAGAAGACGATATCTGAAAGACATCAATTCCCGAAATGCGGTCGTCCGCGGCCATGCTGAACGAAATGCCGTAAATGCGCCAATCCAGGGGAGTGCGGCGGACATCATCAAAATCGCGATGATTAATTTGCACAAAAATTTAAAAGAAAATTTCCAAACCAAAATGCTTTTGCAGGTTCATGATGAATTGGTGTTCGATGTACCCAAAGCTGAATTGGAAACCATAAAACCGCTTATCAAACAAACAATGGAATCCGCTGTGAAAATGAATATTCCGCTGGAAGTGGAAATTGGTATTGGGCAGAATTGGTTGGAGGCGCATTAAATCCTCTCCTAACTCCTCCAAAGGAGGGGTTTAAATTCGTTCAATTCTTCACGAACTTTTTATTTATGGCTTTTCCACTAACAGTTTTGGCGTTTAGGAAATAAGCTCCTGATAAAAGGTGAGCAATATTTAATTGGTTTGCGGTATCAAGTGAGATTACTTTTTTTCCATTGACTGAATAGACCTCAATGTTGTTTAGTTTTTCGGAAAAATATAAAACGTCGTTTGTGGGATTAGGGTAAATTAAAATTTTGCTTGGTTCTTCATCAAGTGTACTTGCTGTTTCTGAAGCTAATTTCACAACCCAAAAATCACCTAAACCATGTTGTCCAAAAACATCACCATTATTTGAAGAGGAATATCCCGTAACTATGTATCCAAAATCATTTGTCTGTTGTACAGAAAATGCTTCATCATATTCACTTCCACCCATTGTTTTTTGCCAGATAACGTCTCCTAATTGATTAATTTTAGCAACCCAATAATCATCAAAATTTTTTGAACCTGATAAAATATAACCGCCATCGGATGTATAATTTGCCGATGTCAAATAAGGCCCAATACCTTCGCCTTCAATTGACTTCTCCCAAATTAAATTACCTGAAGAATCTAGTCTTATTATCCAACATATTTCAGTATTGTTTTCATTTGTAACATCTCCATCAATAGAGCCAGTATATCCAAATACTATACATCCGTTATCATTAGTTCGAAGAACAGAACTAGCCCAGTCATCATCACTTCCACCATATGATTTTTTCCATTCAACATTTCCGGATGCATTTAATTTTACAACAAAATAATCACTTCTACCACGGTTGTCCGTAATATCTCCATCATTGGAATAACTGCTTCCTGCTACTACATATCCGCCATCTGTGGTCTGAGTAACTGAATGAGCATAATCATCATCACTACCACCAAAGCATTTTTGCCATTCGATATTTCCAAACGAATCTAATTTTACGACCCAATAATCATCCCAAACATATTCATTGTGATTACCACTTACGTCTCCATCATTGGATGAAGTATTCCCAACAACTATATAGCCTCCATCATTAGTTTGCTGAATGAAATTTGCGTCATCCCTACTGCTGCCGCCAAGAACTTTTTGCCATTCGATATAACCGGATAAATTCATTTTTATAACCCAAAAATCATAAAATCCATGGTTTCCGGTTACATCATGATCATTTGATCCACTGCTTCCCGCTACTATAAAGCCACCGTCCAAAGTTTGCCGAATTGATTTAAGGATATCAAAACCACTTCCGCCCAAATTATTTTCCCAAACCATATTCCCAGATTCATCTAACTTAACAATCCAAGCATCACTATGCCCATAATTATGACTCACATCTCCGTTATTTGAATATGTCTGTCCAACAATTACAAATCCATTGTCAGTTATTTGTACTACGGAATAGGCGCGATCATATTTATTACCACCAAGACACTTTTGCCACTCAATTGCAGGAGCGCCCAAATAAGTAATGAAATCCAATAGAAGTAATTAATAGTAGAGTATTTTTCATGATTTATTAAGCTAGGATTAGCGACTTAAAGCAAATATATTAATTTTAATAGAATCAAGGCTTCCCAGGAAAATTCTCAACGTACTTGATAGTTATATCGGGGAAATTCTCAACGAACTGGATTTTTGTGTCGGGGAAATTTTCGACCATTTGCCATTCACCGCATTTATCAGGAAAGTTATTGACCAGTTTCACTTTCAAATCCGGGAAATTCTCCACAACTTTTACTTTCAAATCCGGGAAGTTTTCCACGACTTTTATTTTACCGTAAAGTTTAAATCCTTTACAGGTACATTCATCATCAATGGGATTTGATCCAAAAACTGAGAAGAGTGAAATTCCTGTGAAGATTATGATGCTTTTCATTTTTATCCAATTTGGTTGATTAAGTAAATTTAATCAAAAAAAACAGAATTTAAATCTCTCTGCTTTTCCGCATCCTTTTCGGGCCATACCATAACCAAAATCCGGTGATGGTGAAAGTCAAAAGCGCTAAGCCCATTACAGTTGTATAAACCAATTTAAGCGGTTCTCCTTTGGTTTTGAAATAATAATCGAGAATGGAACCGTCGTGAATATTTTCTATGAAATCAGAACGTCTTTTTTCGATGTGAAGCAATTCGCCTGTAGTGCCATCCAACTGAACTCCCCAAAAGTGATCGATGAAAACGAACTTTACCATTCCTTTGTCTTTACGGATGTCAATTCGTTCGAGCTCCAATGACAGGCCGGGAGAAATAGAATCATGCATAATTTTACAGGCATTGGTATGCAAACTATCTAAGGGCAGCCAGTCTTTTAAATCAATGGAAGTTCCTTCATAAGATTTGGGGAGAATTAGTCCGTCACTATGTTTTTTCCATCCCAGTAAAAGCCCTGTAATTGAAACAACAAAGAAAAAAATAAACAAAAAAGCACCGGTGGTCCGGTGGATTTTCCGGAAAATCCGAATAACTCTTGCCTGCTTTTGCCGTTTACTTTTTTCGGGCATTTTGTGTTTTATTTGATAAACGTAGAGACGCGATGCATCTCTACAATATAATTTTACAGCATTTTCAGGAAGTTCACTTCCTGTTGTGTAAGATGTCTCCAGTCTCCGCGTTTCAGGTTTTTCTTTGTCAATCCGCCTAAGGAAACACGGTCAAGTAATTCGACCTTGTAGCCTAATTTCTCAAAAATCCTGCGAACCACTCGGTTCCAGCCAATGTGGATTTCGATCCCGACTTCGTCTTTTGGTTTTCCTTCAATGAAAGAAACATTGTCAACCTCCGCGATTCCTTCAGGGATCAGCCGAACGCCTTTTTTGATTAGTTCCAGATCGGCGCTGGTTAGTTTTTTATCTAATTTGACATGGTAAATCTTTCGGACAGAATGGCTTGGGTGCGTTAATTTCTTGGTCAGATATCCATCATTTGTAAATAACAAAAGCCCTGTGGTCTGTCTGTCCAGCCTTCCTACAGGAAAAATTCTTGCAGTCGTGGCATTGGCAACCAGATCCATAACTGTTTTCCGGTCTCTTTCATCTTTGGTTGTGGTGATGAATCCTTTGGGTTTATTGAGTAATACATACACATTTTTCTCGGCCGAAATGACTTTCCCGTCAAATTTCACCACATCACCCGATTGGACTTTATATCCCATTTCGGTGATCACTTTTCCGTTAACTTCTGCCAATCCGCTTTTTATCAGTTCATCAGCTTCGCGGCGAGAAGCGATTCCGGCATTGGAAATGTATTTGTTGAGACGAATGGTTCCGTCATCTACTGGTGCTTTTTTCAAACGGGGTTTGAAGGGTTTACCGGCATTTTTGAAATTGGGTTTTGAGTTTCCCGCCGGTTTCTTCGGGGAAGCATCACGCCTTTCCTGTTTTTTTTTCAT
>CAZKOC010000045.1:3204-12829 GCA_964554275.1 uncultured Weeksellaceae bacterium | reverse complement strand
TGTTCAGCACAATCATTTCGTATTTTGCATCCAGTTCTTTCAGTGCAATTTTATAAGCTTCCAGGTAATTATCAAGCGCTTCGCCGTAATCCAGCATCAGATAATAATTCGCCCCGATATTGTTAACCGCCAGAAATCGTTGTTTGTGCCAATTGTTTTCTTCGGAAATTGTTTTTGCCTCTGTGAGTAGTTCAAGAGATTTTGCGTGATTTTTCTTGTTCATTTCTTTCACTCCTGAAACAATCAACTCATCACATTGTTCAAGTGTTTGAGCAGAAATTATTCCTGAAAAAAATAAACCCAAAAAAACCGTTCCAATCAAGAAAGCCCTCACTATCAGAAATTAAGCCCTAAAGATACAATAATTAGGAAATGAAGAATTGCGTAACCGCATAAATAACCAACCCGACCAATCCGCCCACCAAAGTTCCATTGATCCGGATAAATTGCAAATCTTTTCCGACTTCCAGTTCCAGTTTGTTGCTCAGTTCTTTGCCCTCCCAGCCTTCAACCGTTGAACTGATAAGCTTCTGTACTTCTTCACTGTTTTTTAAGATCATACGGTAAATGAAATGACGGATCCATTTATTCAACCTTAATTTCAAATCTTCGTCATTTTGCAAAGAATCCGACAATTTTTGGATGTTTTTGCGCAGATAATGATTTAATCCCGAGCCAGGATTGTCCATGTTTTGTTCCAGCATTTTTTTGATAGAATCCCAGGCGTCGTCGGCATATTCACTTAAATTTTCAGGCGAAATCAAATCGGTTTTGAGCTGGTTGAATTTTTCTTCCCAATTTTGGGAAACCAATAAATCATCTGCAAAACTTTCCAGGTTTTCGGTTAATTTCTTTCGCACGAAATGTTCTTTGTCCAATTCAATTTCCTCGATGAATTTTGAAATTCCCTCGGTCATTTCCTGCGAAATTTTCTTTCCTGCAAGGAAGGCAATAAACGGGCGCTGTTCCAAAATCCGTTCGCGGATCATTTGCCGGCTTTCTTCCACATATTCTTTCAGCTGGGGCAACAGCGTTTCCAGCAGCTTAATATGTTCACCCTTTTCCACCATGTAATGAATTCCGGAAGAAGTAATTTTCTGAAAATCAATTGTTTTTAAAATTTCGGAGCCCTTACTTGCCAGAAAATCCCGTACTTCATTGTCATCCAGATCGTTAATGATTTTTTTGATTAAATTCAGGATTTCTGTTTCCAGAATTTTCCGGCTGCTTTCTTTGTTGAGCCAGTCCGAAACAAATTTTATGACATCCAGCTTTTCAATGTAAGGACGGATGCTTTTGGGTGTGAGGAAATTATTTTTCACAAAAGAACCCAGATTTTTTCCCAGATCATTTTTCTTTCGTTCGATCAGATTTGTATGCGGAATTGGAATTCCTAACGGATGTTTAAACAAAGCAGTAACAGCAAACCAATCTGCCAGCGCACCCACCATTCCTGCTTCAGAAAAGGCTTCCACATAACCCATCCATGGTTGTAACGAATGATGTTGCCAATACACCATTAAGCCATATACAACCGCCATCAGGAAGAACAACCCTGTGGCAAAGGCCTTATGTTTTTTGAGCTGGATTTCTTTTTGAGAAATCATTCGTTATGATTTGAATCTAAGTTACAATATTTACGTCATAGTCCTGAACTAATAAGCTGTCTTTTTTGAGGATTTCCGTTTTTTTTCTAAGTCAACAGAAAAAATATGGCTACTGCTTTTTTTAAGCATTACCTTTGTAAACAGATGGATTTTATAGCAAAACTATTATTTCTTCTTATCTGTTCAGGAGTGATGGGTCAGTCTTATTCAGAAAGACAAAACCTAATTGATGAAATTAACAGAACTAAATATATAGATTCCGGAAAAGCTATCAAAATTGCTGAATATCTACATAAAAATTCAGGCTCAGACAAAGAAAAAGCAGAATCGCTGCTATTGCTTTCTGAAATATTCTTTTTAAAAGGAAACTATGACTTATCTGTAGAAAATTCTTTTGAAGCCAAAAGATATGCTGAACTGTCTGACAGTAAATTGGTTTTGGCAAAAGCCTTGTTGCAGATTAGTTCGAACTGCAGAAACTTGGGTATATATGATAAAGCAGAAGAATATTTAGAAGAATTTTCAAAGCTGAGGGTTTCTGAAATGTCTCCTCAATATTATCGGGAAAAAGCAGTTTTGAATCTTCATCGGGAAAATAATAAAGAAGCACTGACCGATTTAGAGGCGAGTTTTTTGTTTTATCAGAAGAAAGGAGACAAACCGGGCATGGCCGATATTTATAACGAAATTGCTCAGATATATTTAGCAGGCAGCAGTATAGATTCCGCAGATCACTATTTTGAAAAAACCTTAAAACTTCTTGAAGATAAAGGTCAGTCAATTTATTCCAAATATGCAACCTTGGGATTGGCTAGCATTTTGGCTCGTAAAGAGAAGTTTGAATCTTCCGTAAAGAGTTTATCTCCGATTATAAAAGAAATTGAAAATTCTGAGGATATTGTGCTGAAAGAAAAACTGTATGATTTATTGTCGGAGTCTTATTATCAATTAAATGATTTGGAGAATTATAAAAGTTACATCGAAAAACTCGAAAACCTCAATGAATTAGTCAGTAATTCGGAAAATAAAGCCAAGATAATATTGGCAGAAAAGATTGACAAGGAGTATGAAAATAAAATTCGATTCAAAGAAAAAAGGTATCGTCAGATCATAGTAATAAGTTTGTTTGCAATAGTTGTCATTGTATTGACAGGTTACTTGATCAATAAAGCAATGACGAAAGAGCTGAAGTCAAATAAAATTATAATCCAACAGATAGGAAAAAAGAAAATTGAAGTAATTAATGAGAATAATGAGTCTAAATCAAATCCGATTTCTCAAAAAACCGAACAAATTCTATTGGAAAAACTGAAGCAGTTTGAAAAATCCAATCAATTTACAAACCCTGAGATTTCACTTAACTCTCTAGCGAAGCAGTTGGATACAAACAGAAAATATTTATCTGAAATAATCAATAAACATAAGAACAAGAATTTCAACGCTTACATCAATGAACTAAGAGTAAACTATATTATTGAAAAGTTGAAAACCAATCCATCTTACCTGAATTATAAAATCAGTTATTTGGCAGAAGAGTGTGGGTTTTCGTCCCATAGTTTATTTGCCGCTGTTTTTAAGTCGGTAGCAGGGATTTCGCCTACGATATTCATCAATTTTCTTACAAAAGAGCTAAAAAAAGATCAGGGTTAAATGCACGAAATAAAAATATATAACAACGTTCTCTTTGTAATTCTGATGATGCTTTTACCTGTAAATAGCTTCACTCAAAATAAAGAAGAATTAGACAGTCTGTTAAAAAAAGCGGATTCGATATTTATAGAAAACCCCAAAGAGGCAATAAGGATTGGGAAAGAGATTTATTCCAACTCCGGGGAACATCCCAATGTTCAGGTTTCCGCATTATTGTTTTTGTCTTATGGCCATTCAGTTTTGGAAGAATATACTCTTGCCATTGAATATGCCCTCACTGCCAAAAAAATTACAGAAAACAATAAAGAGTACAATAATTTAGTGATAGTATTGACTGAATTGGGGAACTTGTATCATCTGCTTAAAATCAATCAGAAAGCAAATTTTTATTTAGACGAAGCGGAAAAGGTTATATCTAAACACCCTTTAAATAAACCCGTGCAATACGTAAAGGGTAACATATATTCCATGAAAGGAAATGCCTATATGGATGATCTCAAAAATAAAGAATTAGCTATATCTTATTATAACAAAGCAATTGCAGAATATAATAAAAGCGAAAATAAAGAAATAACGGAAGTAAATATGAAAATGGCATATTTAAACAAAGGGTTTTCATTTACAGACCTTAAAATGCTGGATTCAGCCGAATATGCTTTTCAGGAAGCCCATAAACTTGACGTGAGGATTTATGACGATTATTTGAAGATAGGCTTAGCGCAAGTGAATTTGGAAAGAGGAAATTATGCTCAATCGCTCAAACTGTTAGACGAAAGTGTAGAGGTCATGGATGAATTTCATAAGAATAAACTATTATCAACACTATATCAAACGTATTCTAAAATTTATCTGAAAGAAAATAACTTCCGGCAGCAACGATATTACCACCTGTTGTACGAAGAAGAAAACCATACTCTTAAAACTAATGAAAAAAAATCCTTCAATAATATCGTCAACCAAATATCACTTCAGGGGAATCAGAAATTGGACGAAGTGAATAACAAATATTTCTATTTAGTAATTTTATTGGCCATAGCCATATCAGTGGGTCTAATTTTCTTTTTTATAAAAATAAGAAAGAAAAGAACAGTGCTTGAAAAATCAAAACAAGTAATATTAAACCACTTAATTAAAAATTAGAGATTTACTCTCCCAAAGAATATCAAAAAAGTATTTTCGATTAACCGGTTAGTTATAAGCTGTTTACTTTGATATTAAGGCTGTAATAATCGTATAAATTATACAATAATTGCATTCATTACTAGGAACCGCACCAATATGTTTGTATAAGTTTGGTAGATTTTTAATGAGGAACCCGAATTAAAAATCAATTAACACAACATATGAATTAACTTTTAAAAAATTAAAAAAACACATGAGAAAAAAGTTTACAACCTTAATTTTAATTGTGCTGTTCCAATTTGGGCTAAGTCAGGTTTATTGCGACAGCTCTTCGGGTAGTACAGAAGCAGTAATGACCAAGGTAAGTTTTGCGGGGATCAATAATCCATCAACCAATGCCCCCTTTTCTGTACCGGGATATGAAGACTTCACAAACATAACTGGAAATGCCGTAAAAGAAGAATCATATAATTTCAGAGTAGAAGGCAATACTAACGGGAATTATATTTATTATGTTTCATTATTTATCGACTGGAATGATAACGGGGTTCTTAATGATGAAGGAGAATTTTATGATTTAGGTATAATTCAAAATTCAACTGGCAGTGACGGAACCCATGTCTCAAGAATGATTGCAATACCAGATGCTGCTGCAATAGGAAATACAAGAATAAGGGTATTGATGAATTGGAGTTATTCAAATACTAATCCATGCGGATCTTATGGTTATGGTCAAACCGAAGATTATACTTTGAATATCTCTGATCCGCTTCCTCTTTTTTACTGCGATACTGAAATTACAAACACAGTAGCGCCTATAACCCAGGTTAATTTTGCTGGAATTAATAACACATCCACATCCAGTTCAAGTGGTTACGAAGATTTTTTTAACATTTCAGGTTCTGCCGAAAAAGGATCTTCCAAAGCGATTCATTTGAAGGGGAACAGTTTGGGAAATAATACAGACTATTATACTGCATTTATAGATTTAAATAGAGATGGGGATTTTACTGACGCCGGAGAATCATTTCAATTGGGAACTCTTTCCAATACAACCGGAGAAGATGATCAAAAACTAAGTTCATTTATTACTATCCCCACTACTGCCACGAGAGGGAAAAGCAGGTTGAGAATCATCAAAAACAGAGGTAGTTACGCTACAGATCCTTGTGGTAATTATGCAAACGGCCAAATTGAGGATTATGGATTGATTATCGCTGACGCTGTTTTTTGTATCCCTGGCGTCACTAATTCTGTAAACCCGGTAACACGTGTCGTTATTGCAGATATGGACAATTCATCCCCTGCGCTCTCACAAAGTCCGTACGAACAATTCTATGAAGTAGAGGGCATATTGAGACATGGGGACGAATATGAAATTCAACTGGAAGGAAATACAGGAGGAAACAATATCCAGTATTTTACAGTTTTTATGGACTGGAATCAAAATGGGGTTTTTGGAGAATCAGGAGAAATATTTGAAATAGGATCATTAACAAATTCAACGGGAACAGATGGACAGTCAGTCATCGGAAACATACCGGTACTTTATTCGGCTAAACTGGGTAAAACCCGCATGAGGATTATCAGCAACAGAGGAACATCTCCTGTAAACCCATGCGGAATTTACCAAAACGGGCAAATAGAAGATTACCTTATTGATATTCAGGAGCCGATTCCGGCAGAAGGCGCCTGCCAGGAAGGCATTTCCGGCTCATTGGAAACTTCCTTAAATACAACAGGATTTATGCTGGCCAATGACTTCGTAGTAGAACCATTGACCAAATTCATTGTAGACAGGTTTATCGTAAACATCCAAAGATCACAACTGCTTTCGGCTAATATAGTCTTAATGGAAGACGATACAAACAAGCCAGGAGCAGTTATTGCTACATTTGACCAAGTGGCTCCGATGGTCCAAACCTATATTGGAAACGAGTATCACAGACTCATCTTTCAATTGCCGTCTTCTGTAGAATTATCCGGAGGATTGTCAGGTAAGAAATATTGGATCGCCATAAAAGGTCAATTGGAAGACCCTACAAATCTAGCCATGATGGAAACCACCTCAAACATCACGACTAGCTTGGTTCATTACTCCCTGAACAATGGAACAACCTACTCTCCGTGGCCGGGGCTTGACGGTGTTTTTACTGTATCTGGTGTCTGTGAGGAAGACATAGTTGAATATTGCGATGTTGAAATAACTGAAAACGTAGAAGCAATAACTCTTGTAAAGTTTGCCGGAATAGACAATCCTACTTCAGCAACATCAACTGATGGGTATGAGTTTTTTGAAGATATGGAAGCCAGTGTGGAACAAGGGGATTTTTATGACATCACATTTGAAGGCAATACAAACGGAAACCATACGAACTACTTTACTGTATTTATAGACTGGAATCAGAATGGGTATTTAAATGAAGCAGGTGAAGTGTTTGAAATAGGCACATTAACTAATTCAACCGGTACAGATGGTCAACAGCTCATAGGAAATTTTCAGATCCCTGAAAATGCTCAGCTGGGTGCCACCAAAATGAGAATCATCAAAAACCGCGGAACATTCCCCATAGACCCTTGTGGTACATATGAGAACGGGCAGGTCGAAGACTACACTATCAAAATTGGTTTGGACAGCGACCTGGATTGTGAAATCACCTTTACAGAAAATGTAGCGCCTATCACCCGTTTGGTTTTCGCCGGAATAAACAATTCATCTTCTGCAGAAACGACTTCACCGCAACATGAACTGTTTTTGGAAATAGAAGGAATTGCCAAAAGAGGATTGGCTTACGCCATTTCAATTGAAGGAAATACACTGGGAAATAATACATCTTTCTTTTCAGTATTCATAGACTGGAATCAAAACGGACAGTTAGATGACATGGGCGAAATTTTCTGGTTAAGCGGTTTTACAAATTCAACCGGAACAGACGGAACCAAAGTAACCGGAAATATAACCATCCCGGAAGATGCAGTTTTAGGTGCTACCAGAATGAGGATTATCAAATTTGAAGGTGATTGGATTCCTGCTGCTTGTGGTACGTTTGAAATAGGTCAGGCAGAGGATTATACATTAGTTATCACTGACGCGATCAGCGATGATGATTATTGTATGGTAAAAATCACCCAAGATGTACAACCTATTACCCACGTGATTTTTGCAGGGATAGACAATACCTCGCCTGGAGATAATTTTGCTCCCCATCACGAATACTTCCTTGACCAGACAGGTCAGGTTGCCAGAAACCAGACGTACCCCATCAGAGTGGAAGCTCCGGAAGGCGGAGGTGTGACGGTATTTATTGACTGGAATCAAAACAATGTATTAGATGATCAAGGTGAGGTTTACGATCTGATAAACGGACTTGGGGCAAATTCATTTATTACAGTTCCTGTAAATGCTCATCTGGGTTCTGCAAGAATGAGGGTAGTAAAATATTATTTTACCAATCCGCAGGATCCATGTGGCTCTTATTCACACGGACAAGCCGAAGACTATACCCTTGAGGTTGTAGGCGAAGACTATTGTGACATTGTTTATCCAAGCAATAACCTGGAAGATGGATTGGGAATCATTATTGCAGATTTCAAAGTGGCAAATGATTTTACGATTGATGCCAATACATCTTTTACGATAACGAACTTTATCCCCAACATCATCACAAGACTTGACTACGGACATATTTCCATTCACGAAGATGACAACGGAAAACCGGGTGAGGTGATTGCTTTGTTTGAGCACCAATACCCTGTTTCCCAGGAATTCATAGGGAATAATTTCTGGTGGAATGCGGAGTTCTACACTGTTGATTTCAAATTACCCGTACCTGTTACGTTGGATGGTGGTGAAACCGGTAAAAAATACTGGATCGCTTTAGGAGGGGCGGCCCTCAATTGGCCAAACACACACGCTATGGCCTGGGAAACGACTTCTTTGGTATACTCTGATGAAACTTACTATTCAAATGACGGGGGGCAAACCTGGGAAATCAACGCTTTTAATATGGACGGAGTGTTCAAACTCGTGGGTGAATGTGAAGGCGTAGACCTGAACTGCGGTGAAAATTATGAAGGCAATAATTACGAAATGGTTTTGAATACGTTCAACGGTTCCGCCAATGATTTCGATGTAGAACCTAATACAACTTTTGAATTGCTTAAGTTTTCTCCTACTGTTTGGTTCAATTTAAATCAAGTGGACATCCAGATTTTTACCAATAATGAGACAGAAGGGGGGCCCGGCACTTTAATAAGGTCATACAACAACATCACCCCTGATTTGTCGACCTGGGTTCATACCGATCCCGATTCAGGATTCAACTATTACAAACTTGATTTTACACTTAACCCCGTATTGCTGCCCGGTGGCGAAAACGGAACCAAGTACTGGATCGCCATTTTGCCAGTAGAGGGCCAAGATCCTGTTTTCTGGGAAATGTCTTCCATCATGACTACTTCAGAACCTGCCTATAACCAAGGAATTGAACTTACATCAGGTGAATGGTTCTGGAATAGAATAGAGGAAAGCTATGATGGTGTATTTGAGATATATGGAAACTGTATAGGTGAAACACTAAAAGAGTGTTCTCTAGAATGCCCGGAAGATATAGTTATAGAAGTGGAATCCAACCAAACGACGGCTGTAGTAGAATACGAAGTGGATTTTGGTTGCGAAGGCATCGGAAATACAGAAGGGCTGGCTATCGTTTTGGTAAGTGGTTTAGCTTCCGGAGACGAATTCCCTGTAGGGACTACAACGGTTATTCATAATCTGGTTTATGATGGGGAAATATTAGACACTTGCAGTTTCACCGTTACGGTTGAAGAGAACTTGGAAACAATTGACTTAAATAATAACAAATTCACTTATTATCCAAATCCTGTAAAAGATGTATTGAGCATTTCTTCTGAAAAAGAAATAGTGAAAGTAGAAATTTATAATATGACAGGACAGAAAATAAATTCTCAATTGTATCGTTCAAAATCGTTGAATCTAAATATTAACTGGCTTTCTTCCGGTCTCTATATTTTCAAGGTTAAACTTGAAACAGGAAAGATCGAAACGTTTAAAATTATGAAAAAGTAATCTCATAAATGTTAATATGTTTAATTAAACCCCGTCTGAAAAATAAGGCGGGGTTTTTTTACTATTTAAATATCAGACAGAGTACCGTTAGATGTTTTTATATATTTTCATACTGTCGGTCAACTTAAAGAATTGGTAAATTATATTTGGGCAATGG
>CAZKOC010000045.1:0-3104 GCA_964554275.1 uncultured Weeksellaceae bacterium | reverse complement strand
CAGGATTAATAAATTCTTTATTTCTTTGTTGCCCAATCCGATTTTTCCGATTTTCCGATTTTAACCGGATTGTTCAGTTCGAAGAATTGAGTAAGCTGTTTGGACACAATCGTATCGGATAGTTCTTTCTGACTTTGTTTACATGTAGATTGTATAATTTTTACAGACTCAAATTTATTTAATTTGTTGATGTACAATACTTTTTCTCGTTTAACTTCCCGGTTCCAAATCCCGCATTGGTATTGAAAATAGCCATGATAAGCTAAAAATGGAATAATTGCCAGGAGAAATCCGCCAAAAAACAGAAGGATGTTCTGCCATTTTTTTCGGGATGATTTTATCCCTAAAATGAATAGGATATAAACAGAAGCCGCGGCAAGAAAAACCAGAATCTGCGGAAACCAGGAAGCAAAGACACGGTCGGTAAAAGTGATGGAAAACCTTTCTCCTAAAAGGAAGTAAACACAGAACCAAATGATAAGAGCGATACAAAGGAATCGTATTATTTTCGATAAAGTTGTGGAAGATTTTGCCATTTGCTTTAACCGTTAATCAAGTTCGTTAAAACTTCAATTGCTGATTCGGCCAAGTTCGTTCCGGGACCGAAAATCGCATGTGCGCCGTGTTGGTACAGGAAATCATAATCCTGTCTTGGAATCACGCCCCCTACAACGATGAAAATATCATCTCTTCCCAATTTTTTGAGCTCTTCCACCACTCCGGGAACCAGGGTTTTGTGCCCGGCAGCCAGAGAAGAAATTCCCAAAATATGCACATCGTTTTCGATGGCTTGTTTGGCAACTTCAGCCGGTGTCTGGAAAAGAGGTGCAATGTCCACATCGAATCCCATATCGGCATAGCTGGTTGCAACCACTTTTGCTCCGCGGTCGTGACCGTCCTGTCCCATTTTGGCGACCATAATTCTGGGTCTTCGACCGAATTTTCCCGCAAATTCGTCCGCCAGTTTTCGTGCTTCAGAAAAAGAATTATTTTGATTTGCTTCCATAGCGTAAACACCTTGTATACTCCTTGTTTGTGCCTTATGTCGTCCGAAAATGCTTTCCAGCGCATCGGAAATTTCACCCAAAGTTACACGTCTTCTCGCAGCTTCGATAGAAAGTTCGAGCAAATTCCCTTTTCCGGTTTTGGCACATTCTGTCAATTGATTTAAAATATCCTTTACTTTTTCAGGATTTCGTTCCGCTCTGATTTTATTCAAGCGTTCAATCTGGCTCAGCCGAACGGCTGTATTATCGATTTCCAGAATATCGAGATCCTCCTGTTCCAATTTAGACCTGTAGGAATTCACACCGATAATTGCGTCTTCGCCAATGTCGATTTTAGCTTGTTTTTTTGCAGCGGCTTCTTCAATTCTCATTTTCGGAATTCCGGCTTCTATGGCTTGTGTCATTCCGCCCAATTCTTTTACTTCTTCGATATACTCCCAGGCTTTTTCAATCATTTGCGAAGTCAAAGCTTCTACCATAAAGCTTCCGCCCATCGGGTCAGCCGTACGGCAAATCTGTGTTTCTTCCTGGATAATTAATTGGGTATTCCGTGCAATTCTCGCAGAAAAATCGGTCGGTAAGGCGATTGCTTCGTCCAATGCATTGGTGTGTAAGGACTGAGTGCCGCCTAAAGCGGCAGCCATTGCTTCGATTGTCGTCCGAGTGATGTTATTGTAAGGCTCCTGTTCAGTCAAGCTCCAGCCTGAAGTCTGGCAGTGCGTTCTCAGCATTAGTGATTTACTACTTTTCGGATTGAATTCTTTCATCATTTGTGCCCAGATGACACGAGCTGCACGCATTTTGGCGATTTCCTGGAAATAATTCATTCCGATTGCCCAAAAGAAAGACAATCGCGGAGCAAAATCATCAATATTTAATCCGGCATCCAGTCCGGTTTTTACATATTCATATCCGTCCGCTAAAGTATAAGCCATTTCCAAAACCGGTGTAGCCCCGGCCTCCTGCATATGGTAACCCGAGATACTGATGGAATTGAATCTTGGAATATTTTTCGAAGTATATTCAAAAATATCGGCAATGATTTTCATCGAAGGAGTGGGCGGATAGATATAGGTATTCCGTACCATAAACTCCTTCAAAATGTCATTCTGAATAGTTCCGCTCAACTGGTTTTCTTTCACACCCTGTTCTTCGGCAGCCACAATGTAAAATGCGAGAACAGGTAAGACGGCTCCGTTCATTGTCATCGAAACTGAAATCTGATCCAATGGAATTTCATCGAATAAAATTTTCATATCCTCGATCGAATCGATCGCTACACCAGCTTTCCCTACATCACCAACAACGCGTTCATGGTCAGAATCATAACCTCTGTGCGTTGCCAGATCAAACGCAACCGAAAGTCCTTTTTGTCCGGCGGCTAAATTTCGTTTGTAAAAAGCGTTGGATTCTTCCGCTGTGGAAAATCCTGCATATTGACGTATGGTCCAGGGTTTGCGGACGTACATCGTGGTATAAGGCCCACGCAAAAAGGGTGAAATTCCGGGAAGATTTTCCAAATAGGGGTTTCTTTCCGCATCAGATGCTTTATAAATTTCTTTTATATTCAGGCTGTCCAGTTCCGTTTCTTCAGGAACTGTGTTCAAAGTTTTGGTTGTGGATTTATAGGTTAAACCTGAAAAGTCTTTTCTTGCTTTCATTTATAGTTGATTTTCTCACAGAAAAAGTGGAGAATTCATTCCGCTAAAATACAGAAATTTTAGAGGAATGAGAATGATTTGAAGGGACAAACTTATAGATTGAAATCCTTTATGAAATCGGTGTGGTTATTTGTGATAAGCTTGATCAAAAACCGTTTTTCATTTTGAATATAAAATATATACCAGGTTGTGTGTGAATTTGCTCTATAAAGATATATTTTTCACCAAATTCTTTAAGATTTTCAGGAGTGGTTTTGGAAGGACAGGTTAAGATGTTTTCTCCTATGAAATCGGTAATTTTTATAATATAATTTTTAGCATCTTCTATAAAAGCCAAGATAATCTTTTTCAAAAAGAATATCAACAAGGTCATTAAGAAATAACTCTACTTTTTCTGAGTAGAGAATTATTTTTTCCACGGTAAAGTTTCTATATG